>JABMRZ010000072.1 GCA_013202315.1 Candidatus Tariuqbacter arcticus
AGTATCAGGCGCATTAGTTTTGAGTTTTGATTTTTGAATTTTGAATTTGTTGCGGATTTCGGAGTTCGATTTTCGAATTTGGTTCCGGCTCGGCCGGGTTAGGTGTGAAATGCCCACAGGACAGGGTAGCCTATCGACTAATTCGAAATTATGATGTTAAGCGCCTCTTTTCACTTTAATACTACCAACTTCCTTGTCTGGCTTATACCGGATGCGTTCAATTCGATGAAATAAACACCGGATGCCATATCGGATAGATTCCAACTAATGGAATGCTTGCCGGCATTCAGGAGACCGTCAAATACCTCGCCGACTAACCTGCCGGACACATCATAACCCTTAATACTTACTGAAACACCGCTTGCCAAATCGAAAGTGACTGAAGTGGCATTGTTGGTTGGATTGGGATAGCAAGTGAACAAGTTGAAATGAATTGGCGGCACAGGGTTGGGGAGCGCTGAAGTAGTATAATGATAATAATATGCACCCATATCCCGTCTGCTATTGTCAGGATCTAACATATTCGGATCGCCGGTGTCGATGCAGGGAGAATGACTGGTGAGGTAATAATTGCTGTCAGGAAAAACTTCGAGAAACTCAGGGTCCGCATAAATATTGGTGCTGTCCAATTCCGGAATTCCCACCGCTATTACCGAATGACGGTAAAAATCGTTATAACTGACATAAGTTGGGTTTGATTCACGGAAAACAATTCCTTCTGAAGAAGAATCACCCTGAACTATGTTATTCTTGATTATCATCCCATCGCAGAAATCTTGAAACTTGAGAGCGGTGTCTTTGTTGGGTCCCCAAATATCGAAAGTGTTGTTGATGATTATGCCGCCATTGCAGCCGTCCTGCGCTAAAGCTGCGCTGACATAAGCCGATTCCGATGAAACAACTACTTCATTGTAAAAAATTGAATCCTTGCTGGAGCCATAAATATATATCCCCACCGGCTTCCCTTTTGCAAAAACATCTATGAGGTTGTAGCCCATTTTCAAGTCAGTATAAACAGAATGCACCCCATAAGCGCTGATGTTATTGTCGATGTTAGTGCTTCTGACATTGATGACGCAGTTCTCAATGTCGATCACTGAGCCGTTCAGTTTAATCCCTATCACCACAACTGGCGCAAAATCATCATAATCGATTTCGATGGTGTCGCTCTCGAAAATGGGATTTGAGAAATAGGAGCAGAAACCCCAACAAACGGAGTTTATGTAATTTCCGATGATAACTGGGCTGGTGTTGATGCAGTTGACTCCATGGGTGGGATCTTTAATGACCGAATATTGTAGGATACTTGCCCCGGATTCGGGTCCAATGAAATAAATCCCCCGCCATTGTTTGAATGTACCTTCAAGCTGACGAAAAGTCACCCTCGCATTACAAGCGGTCTCTGTAATCAAAGTCCCATAGACAATCAGAGAATCTTCGCCCGTGAAAAGAACTTCGACCTCAGGATGAATTATCAAACTGGCGCCCGATTCTACCCAAATTGTATTATCGACAATATAAGGGCTCTGGTCGGGCGTCCAATGCCCCTCAACCGCACCGGATACATGACACTCTGCCCAAACTGAAAATGGAAGTAAAATCGCACCAATGATAACGAAAACCAACAACGGCGATGCCCGGTTATTAGCGGTAATAGATTTGTGTTTTGCGCCTTTCATCTCTTTCTCCACAATTTTGGGAAAGATAAATGTAATAATTTAATCGCACACCTCGGCGAGCTTAAATTAATATACTAAATTCTCGGCGCTAATGATAATCTAAGGTTTTATCAAGAATGTAGATGTGTTGTCGTTCACAATTTATGGAGTTATCGCCCAAATAGCGGTAGATAATACACACCGGTAAATAGGTATGAAATATTAACATTATATAATAGTAAAAAAAATACTGAATGTCAAGTAATATTTGCAAAACAATGCAAATTTTTCAATATACAAGGTCTTTTACCATTATTCACTACCCTCCAACCGCTTCAATAATTAGGACTGATCAGGAAAACCGCTGATTAACCCCCAACCCCTAACCCGGACGAGCCGGAACAAATTCGAAATACGAATATC
>JABMRZ010000006.1 GCA_013202315.1 Candidatus Tariuqbacter arcticus
GCGAAATACACTCCGCTCGACAATCCGGCGCCGTCGAATGTAACTTCATAAATACCTGCAGGCTTGAAGCCATCAACTAAACTCGCAGCTTCCCGCCCCTGAATGTCGTAAATCGTAAGTTCCACATAGCTTGCAGCTGGCAGCTGATAGCTGATAGCTGTTGTGGGGTTGAAGGGGTTAGGGTAGGGGGTATGGAGTGCGAAATTACCCGGCATATTATCCGTAGCGAATCCCCCGGTGAAAGGTTCCCCCATGCAGAGCCAATCTGAAGCTGAACCGAACCAGCCGCCATCTGCACCTTCTTTTTCAAATGTGAAGGTGTCGTAATTATCCACCACCCAGGGATAATCTCCAACACAAGCGTAATAAGTGTATATCCCTCCCGGCGCTTCCTCCGGAACCAATTGAGTCCTATCGCGGTCGATCAATGTCGTCTCTGGAATGGTGAAGTCTGAAACATTTATCGGTATCACCCATCCTACTTCCGGCAGTACGATTTGAGTCCATATATCGATAGTCTGCGGGTCGCTGGTGGTGTTTTCAACTGCGATGTTGAAATCGAAGGAGCCACCGGTTTCGGGGATGACGATGGGGGGATTTGCAGGAGTTAAGGTGATTATTATAGGTGGTGGGGGGGGTGGATACCATGTAATTAGAACATTATCAAAATATGAAGAGATGTCAGGAGGATATCCCCATACATGATACCTAATTGTGCCTGAATTAAATGCTTCGTAAGTAGTATCACATAATAATGTTAAATTGTTTGGGTTATTTCCAAAATATACTTTAAAATCAATACCATCAACAATAAACTTACAATAATATTGTTCATAATAGGTTCCAAATTGAGTAATTGTTCCTTGATATGGAGATGAGACAAGAGAGCCGTTTTCATATATGTTCACATTAAGCTGATTAGGTGCACCGGGGGCGAAATCCAATCTGATTCTATTATCTGGGTCGATATATCGGAAATCGATTCCCCAGGCCAATCCATCTTCAAACCGACAGTCTGTCTCAAAAACATAGTTTGTAAGCATTCCGATATTGGGAGAAATCGTTGCTCCGTCTGAATGACCCCACATTTCACCATTTACAACATCCCAGCTGCCGGATAACACAGTCCAGTTATTCAGATTACCACTGGAAAAATCGTCTTCAAAAATAATTGAATCACCCTCAAGGCGAATCAGCCAGACATCAGAACCACCTGCGCCATAGGAATATGTTTCTCCGGCTATAATATATCCCCCATCTGAAGTTTGCTGAACACTTCTGGCATAATCGCCGTTACTTCCTCCCAAAATAATATGCCATTCTTCAATACCGTCCCAATCAGTTTTGACAATGTAATAATCATAGCTACTCGGACTTGCATAGGTTCCAGTATATCCCGCCATGATATATCCTCCATCGGCGGTCTGCTGGACGCTGGTGGCTTCATCGGCATCACTTTCTGAAAATGTTTGCGTCCATGATGAATTTCCATTGGCATCTGTTTTTATCAACCAAGCATCCATAGTCCCAACTGCTAAGCCATGTGTTTCTCCGGCGATGATATATCCTCCATCCGTGGTCTGCTGAACGCTGGCTCCATTATCAAAACCTTCGACACCAAAAATTCGATACCATTCTTCAATACCATTGGCATCAGTCTTAATAAGATAGACATCAGAACCGCCAAAGGGCGTGAAGGAAATGGTCGTCCCCGCGATAATATACCCCCCATCGGTCGTTTGCCAAACGCTGTGGCCGGTATCTAATAGACTCCCCCCGAAAGTGCGGCTCCAGAGGCTATCGCCATTTGCATTTGTCTTGATTAACCACACATCCCAATTACCAGCGCCAAAGGACCATGTATATCCAACAATGATATATCCCCCGTCAGGTTCTGTCTGTTGAACGCAGCGGGCTGCATCCATATTGCCTCCTCCGAAAGTCTGCTCCCACTCTAAGTTTCCGCTTTCATTCGTTTTGATTAGCCAGACATCTCTGTTGCCTGAAGCATAAGTGTCTCCCACAATGATATATCCACCATCTGTGGTTTGCTGAACGCAGAATCCAATATTAGTTTCGGCTCCTCCAAATGTTTGCGTCCAAACCGTGTCTCCGTTGGTGTCCGTCTTGATCAACCAGACATCACCATTATCCCAACCATAATCTGAGTCGAATGTTCCAGCAATGACAAATCCCCCATCTGTAGTCTGCCGAACGCTGTATCCCCCATCATAATTACCTCCCCCATAGGTTTGAGTCCACAGCGTATCCGGCTGTGCGGATACCGAAATTGACAACAGCATTACTGCTGTTAGTACGATGAAAAACTTTTTCATCATAAACTCCCTAATATTTTGTTTTGGTTTGATTTATTTACTCAGGAGTCTTTTGATGGCGGGATATTCGGAGGGGTAAAAAAAACGGCAACAAAAAACCCCTGAAAGTTTCGGGTGTTACTTGTTGCCCAACACATAACTCCCTGTGCACCATGCACACATAACTTTCAGGGGCGAATGTTTCCATCCACCCTGTGTACATGGTGAAAGAGAGCTTTCCCTAAAATAAGGGCAATGCACATAAAAAAAGAGCTATGTATTGGGCATTTATATTATATGTATTTTTTCTGTAATTGTCAAGAGAAATCGTAATAATTATTCAAATATTTCGCAACTGTATGTTTCTTTGAAAATGGAATATTATTCACAGGCTATTAAGGGGATTATGAATTACATTATAATAGCCCACCAATTTATTGGTGGGCAATGGCGCTGGGATATAGTCTCTTTAATCTTTATTCCCAGCGATAAATCGCTGGGCTATTAAGGGGATTAAAGCAATGAGAAAATCCAAATATAGCCTTTATCCGCTTCATAGCCTGTGAATCTATATGAATACGAGGGAATGTCCGCACGAGCGAAAATAATCTACACTCGGAAAGTTCCGCGCCCTACATAGAAATCCCCCTTGAAGTCATCAAATAACCCCACTCCTGCCATTTTGGCATACTCTGTCAACCCCTATACAATTCCCTCTAATTCACAACACACTGTAATTTATACAATAACCTCCTGGCACACCCTTTGCTGTTAATTAACCACGAATGAACACGAATAAACACTAAAGCTTAATAGCCTTAATAGCCTGTGAATCTTTGATAAAAATAAAATAAATGGTAACATTATAGTTCTTTGAAGTAATTACTTGAAGACAATGTCATGCTGAACCTTGTCCCGGACTTGATCCGGGATCGTTTCAGCATCCAGAGGCTTTGGA
>JABMRZ010000073.1 GCA_013202315.1 Candidatus Tariuqbacter arcticus
GATTCCCGCTTTCGCGGGAATGACAGCTTGGGACTATGAGGAACAGTGTAGGGTAAACTATTAATTGCCCTTATTAATAAAAGGGTTTCATTCGCAATTTTTATAGACATTTTTACAGGGGCTGTTGCCGAAACAGAAAAATTCGCTTCTAGTCGTGGAGTCGGGTCTCCGCACCCGATACCATACAACTGTTATTATTATATATGCTGTCGACTGCGGAGAGACGACAGCACGCTGGTTTGATTTGGGCAACAGACCCTACAACTCTCAATTGATTATGATATGAACAGACTTCAGGTTTCAGTTTCTCCACATATCAGAGATAAGACCGATATTCCGAAAGTAATGCATTCGGTGAATTTGGCGCTTTTACCGGCGTTAGTTGGGGCGACTTACATTTTCGGTTTTCGGGCGTTATTGCTCACTTTAATAGCAGTGGTAACCGCTATGGTGACCGAAGCTGCGATCCAGAAGATGCGGGGTCAGGCGGTGAGCGTTTTAGATGGGTCGGCAATCATCACCGGGATTTTATTGGCGTTCAATTTGCCGCCGGGGGTGCCGTTTTGGCTGCCGATGGCGGGTTCATTTTTCGCTATCGCTATCGGTAAGCATCCGTTCGGGGGGTTGGGATACAATCCGATGAATCCGGCGCTTTTAGGGCGGGCGTTTTTACTCGCATCGTGGCCGGTTCATATGACCAAGGATTGGCTGGCGCCGTTTTGGTGGAAGGCTCAGGGGTTCAATTTCTTTTCCTGGAAGGTGCCTGCAAGCGGGGCGGTGGTCGATGGAGTAACAACCGCAACTCCGTTAGCATTAGTGAAGGAAGCGAAGGATATTGTCGCAAAATACGCTGTTACTCCGGAATTATTCACTGTCGAACAGGCTTCCAGAGCCGACAGCACCATAAACGCCAATTATGATTTAGTCGAACATTTGATCAGGGGGGATGTGGGGGGATGCATCGGCGAAACTTCGGTTGTGTTATTACTGATAGGGGCGCTGTTCCTGCTTTATAAAAGATATATCGATTGGCGGATACCGTTCACATACATTGCGACAGTGGTGGTTTTGGGTTGGATTTTTGGGGGTAAAGGCGGCTTATTCACCGGCAATATGCTTTTTCACGCTTTTTCCGGGGGGTTGATTTTGGGTGCGTTTTTCATGGCGACGGATATGGTGACAACTCCGTTATCAAAGAAGGGGCATATCATATTCGGTTTCGGATGCGGGTTGTTGACAATAATAATCAGGCTTGTGGGGGGGTATCCTGAAGGGGTGTCATATTCGATTCTGTTGATGAATTTAACGGTGCCGCTCATCGACAGGTATACTTTACCGAAGGTGTTTGGGACGGGCGGTGAACGGTGAACCGAAAACCGAAAACTGAAAACCGAGAACCGAAAACTTAAAACCGTGAACTGAAGACCGTGAACTGAAAACCGTGAACTGGAAACCGAGAACCGAATACCGAGAACCGAATACCGAAATGATAATATTGATGATATTCAATTATAAATATAGACAGCCTGATTAATTCACAAACTTTTTAATAATTAGTCGGCTTTTAATAATAAGGGCAGTTAATAGTTTCATTGTGTAATTTTGAACGAAGTGAAAAAAACTACGCCTCATTCGGGATTGCGCCCGGAAAAGGAGGCTTCGCAGTTAGCATTGGAAATGGGAAGTTTTAAAGAGAAGGATTCACAGCAGATAAAGTAATGAAGTAATATATCATATATACACAATTACTTAATTACTCAATTACTGTGAATAATTACTGTGAATTGTATTTACTTGAGTGAGATGATTCACGGTTGTAAGACAAAGATTCACAGTGTATGAAGTAATGAAGTAATGTAATTGTTAAGTTCTTTGAGAATCAATATTGATTCATTCAAATGTATCATAGAACTTCATAGTTACGGAGAATATATGCCTTTCTTTTTTTTAGACGCTACTTTCATCATTTTAATACCGGCGTTGATACTCGCATTTTACGCTCAATCAAAGGTCAAGAATACATTTCTCAGATATTCCAGAGTCAGGAACGCTTCGGGGATGACCGGTTCTCAAGTCGCTCGAAGAATTCTCAATGAACAGGGATTGAACGACATTCCGGTGCATAAAGTCCGGGGTCAACTAACCGACCATTATCATCCCCGCAAGCGGGAACTATATCTCAGCGAATCTGTACATAGTTCCAATTCTGTATCGGCGTTGGGGGTGGCGGCGCATGAGGTGGGGCATGCGCTTCAGCATCGCGACGCTTATATGCCTTTGAAAATCAGGAACGCATTTTCACCGGTCGCTGGTTTCGGCTCCAATTTGGCGTTCCCGCTGTTCCTCATCGGCTTCATATTCTCCACATCAATCGGCTGGCTGATGGATGTGGGGATACTATTTTTTAGCGCGGCGGTGTTGTTTCATTTAGTTACCCTGCCGGTAGAATTCGACGCTTCCGCCAGAGCCATCGCTTATTTGGAGGGGACGGGCATTCTGCGGGGAGAGGAGGTGTCTCACGCGAAGAAGGTTCTGAACGCCGCAGCTTGGACCTATGTCGCCGCCGCCACGATGGCAATCGCGCAGCTGGTGAGGTTATTGATTCTGCGCTCGGCGCGGGATTAGGCTTACAATTCTGTTCACGGTTTTCGGTTCACGGTTTTCGGTATATGAAAAAGCATTTATGCGGGTGAAGAAGCGGACATATTTCTGGCTGCGCAGGATATTGGAACTTGCGGGTGCGGCTGCGGTTATAGCAGGGGTGTGGGCGGTATTATTCTGCATCTTCGATTTGGCGGTGATGCCAACTGTCACCAAGCATGGCAAGGAACTGGAAATTCCAGACCTGTTCGAAATGACATTCGATGACGCCAGCCGCAATGCTGCCGCTTCCGGCTTTAGAATTATTATGACAGACAGCAGATATGATGAATATTATCAACCGGGCATTGTGATAGAGCAGTCTCCCGTCCCTTTCACCCGGAGCAAGTTGGGGCGGAAGATTCGGGTCATCGTCTCCGAGGGGGAACAGCTTTTCCCTATGCCGGATGTGGTGGGAATATCCGAAAAAGAAGCGGTTTTCAAGCTTGAAGCGCATGGTATCACCGTATCCGAAGACAGCGCGAAACACATCTTTTCCGACTACTATCCTGAAGGAGTGGTGGCGGAACAATCCCCCCCCACCGCCGCTATGCTTAAGCGGGGCTATGAAGCGGTTCTCACCGTCAGTATGGGACCGTTGCCCCGGAAATTCATCGTGCCTGACTTGTATACGCTCGATTTAAAGGAAACATCTCACCTCATCCGCAAAGCGGGCTTGACGATGGGCGAAATCGAGATAGTTCATTTTCCTCAAGCCGATTCCGGAGTGGTGGTGGAACAGTCGCCGGAACCGGGGGTTCAGCTCGATTACTTAAGTCGAATCGATTTGAAAGTCAGCGGCGCTGAATGGGCGGAAGAGGAATAGAAATATGCCGGTAAAAATAGCTCCTTCCATACTTTCAGCCGATTTTGCCCGCCTGGGCGAAGAAGTCCGCACTGTCGATGAGGCGGGAGCCGATTGGATACATATCGATGTGATGGACGGTCAATTCGTGCCCACTATCACCTTCGGGCCGCTGATGGTTGAAGCGGTTAATCGTTCCACCGATTTGCCGCTTGATGTCCATTTGATGATTGTTGAACCGGAACGGTATATCAATCAATTCATTGAAGCGGGGGCGGATTGGATAACCGTCCATATCGAAGCGACCGAAAAAATCTACCGAATTGTTGAAGCGGTTCACTCCGCTAACCGCCAAATCGGCGTCTCCCTCAATCCTGATACACCGGTGGAAATCCTGAGGCAATATCTGTCAGAAATAGATTTAGTCCTGGTAATGTCAGTATATCCCGGCTTCGGGGAGCAGGAATTCATCCCTTCAGCTTTGGAAAAGATAAGGACACTGGTAAAAATGCGGGCGGAAGCCGGCGCTGAATTTCTGATTTCAGTCGACGGCGGCGTCAACGAATCGAATGCCCATTCGATCGTTCAGGCAGGAGCCGATATCCTCACCGCCGGCAGTTCCATTTTCAAAACAGAGAATCCTGCCCTGGCGGTCGAGAATCTGCGTAAAGCTGTGGAGAGCAGGTGATATTCTCCTCCGAACCCGCCGCCAACGCGTTGGAACTGAAGGAACACCATCTCAAAATCGGCTGGTGCCGGGTCGATGAATTGAAGCGGCTTTCATATCTTCACCGCGATTTGAATAAGGGGATGATTTGGGCGGTATCCATCGCCTTCCCCTTGAGCGCGGCGGTGATGGATTCCCTCGACAAGTTCCCCAATCTCGTCTATCAGAATCATTATCGGGTGGTCAATAACCGGCTGGAAACGGAAGCGCTGGAACTTTCGCGCAACATAGCGGCAGCGGGTTTCAACACCTTGCCGGTTCCAGTGACGGTTTCTGTCGATTCGTATCATGGGCACCTATCGCACCGGATGGCGGCGATGTTGTCGGGTCAGGGGTGGATTGGCAAATCCGCTCTGCTGGTGACCACCGAATATGCTGCGAGGGTTCGTTTAGTCACTATCCTTACCAATTTGCCGTTGCCGGAACAGCTTAAACCGATTCAATTCGGCTGCGGCGACTGCCGGATTTGCATCGATGTATGCCCGGTGAATGCGATTCAAGATGACCCGCGCGATTTCAAGCGGGAAATTTGCTATAAATACCTGAATTCCTTAATTACAAAGGGCGTGGTGGAAGAATTAATCTGCGGATTGTGCATTAAAGCTTGCGATGGAGGCGGTTCCAATGATATTGCATAGGTATGTGGTTGGTCCCTTGATGGTGAACAGTTATATAATCGGCTGTGAAGAGAGCCGTATCGCCGCTATCGTGGACCCCGGCGATGAAGCCGAACGATTGCTGGAACAAGCGAAAGCGCTGGATTTGAATATCAAGCAAATCATCAACACTCACGGTCACGCTGACCATATCGGCAATAATGGCGAAGTCAAGCGTGCCACCGGCGCTGAAATTTATATCCACCCGCTGGATGCGGAAATGCTCACCAACCCGGAAAAGAATTTGTCAGTTTTTTTCGGGGAGGCGGTGGATTCGCCTCCGGCAGACGGCTATCTGGAAGAAGGGCGACCCCATCGAATCGGTGAATTGGCGTTCCGCATCATTCATATTCCCGGTCATTCCAGCGGGAGCGTCTGTTTGGCGGCTGATAATTTGGCGATTGTGGGGGATGTTCTGTTCGCCGGTTCGATTGGCAGGACGGATTTCCCCGGCGGCTCTTTCGATGAATTGGTAGGGGGTATTCGAGCCAAACTGTTCCCCCTGGGCGATTCCACCGAAATTTTACCCGGGCACGGTCCTCCCACTACCATCGGTGACGAGCGGAAACACAACCCGTTCCTCCGAGAAGGCTTGCGATTATGAAAATCTCGTTGGCGCTGGAACAATTTTTCGAGCATCTACTGCTGGAAAGGGGGCTGGCGCCGGCGACCTTGTCTTCCTATCAATACGATTTGAAGCAGTATCGAGGTTTCTTGGCGGCGGAAGAAATTGAGGACATCGATAACATCTCTTTAACCCTGGTCGAGAAGTTCATCGATAATCTGCGGAAGGAGGGCTTAAACCCATCCTCCATTTCCCGCAAAACATCGGCGATTCGGACTTTTCATAAATTCTGCCTGAATGAGGGGCTGACTGAAACGGACCCCACGGAATCATTAGTTTCCCGCCAGCCGATAAGGCGGCTTCCGAAGGTTATCCCTTCCGAAATCATCGACAAATTAATGAACCTCCCTTCCGATTCGACCCCGCAAGGCATGCGGGACAAGGCGATGCTGGAGTTGTTATACGGATGCGGGTTGAGGATTTCCGAATTGGTCGATTTAGCTTTGGGGTATTTGAACATCGAAGATGAAATTATGCGCGTGGTGGGCAAGGGGGAAAAGACCAGGATAGTCCCCCTGGGTTCTCAGGCTTTGAAAGCGCTCAACCGCTATTTGGAGATGGGACGCTCCAATTTCGTCCAGCTAGGGGCGGATGATAAGGGGCGGGTGTTCCTCAACCGGTTCGGGGAACCGTTAAGCAGAGGCGGCGCTTATCAGATTGTGAAGGGTTATTTGAAGCGGGCGTATCCGGGGAAGGAATATTCACCGCATACTCTGCGGCACTCCTTCGCCACTCATATTTTGGAGGGCGGAGCCGGCATCCGCACGGTTCAAGAACTATTAGGACATGAAAGCATCGCCACCACACAGATTTACACTCATCTGGACAAATCATATCTGCGGGAAGTCGTCAGGAAGTATCATCCGAGGGGGTGATTGGTTCCAATTGGATTTATTCTGTTGTTTTGTAGGGGTTTGATTAATCAAACCCCTACAAAACAACAGAATAAATCCAATTGGAACCAATCACC
>JABMRZ010000074.1 GCA_013202315.1 Candidatus Tariuqbacter arcticus
AATTTATTCAGCATCATATTTATATTTCAACGATTCCGAATCAATCTCTTACAAAGTGATATCATATTGTTTGTGTTTATTCGTGTTCATTCGTGGTTAATTATTGCATTAGCCACACGATATAGGGTGGTGTCCCTATATAGTTGTTTTACGATATTAAATTCGATATTATGCTGATTTGAAAATAAAAAATGGTAGGTCGGGGGCTTGTCCCCCGACAAATCGTGCGGAAGGATAAACCCCCCGCCTACCCTGACAATTATGTACGGACACCATTCAATATAGCGAAAAACCATAAATCCCGACCGCTGACTACCGACAACCGACAACCGAAACATATAATTGACAATAAATGACCGATCGCATAACTTTAGCCCACGGCGCCGGCGGTGCGCTGACCAGAAAACTGATGCGTCAGGTATTCCTGCGCCACCTGCATAATCCCGAACTCAGCGCCCTTGGCGACTCCGCCCCGCTGAATATAACATCTGACAGGATTGCCTTCACCACCGACAATTTCGTGGTCGATCCCATATTCTTTCCCGGCGGCGATTTGGGGAAACTGGCGGTTTGCGGCACCGTGAACGATTTAGCGGTGTCCGGCGCCGAACCGAAATACATCTCCGCAGGACTAATAATCGAAGAAGGATACCCCCTCGACGACCTGGATAAACTGGTGATTTCAATGGCTAACGCTTCCTTTGAAAGCGGGGTTAAAGTGGTCTGCGCCGATGTGAAAGTAGTTGAACGGGGGAAAGCGGACGGCGTGTTCATCAACACCTCAGGATTGGGAGTCGATACCGAAAAAATATCGTGCGAACCGGTGAATCCAGGCGATATAGTCATCATTTCCGGAACAGTCGGCGACCACGAAATCGCCGTTATCAGCGCCAGAATCGATTTCCATATCAAGACTTCCATCGTTAGCGATTGCGCGCCGCTCACTCCGTTAATACGAACCCTCCTTGATCAAGTTCAGGGAATAAAAATGATGCGTGATCCGACCCAAGGCGGCATTGCAACCCTGCTCTGCAAATGGGTCGAATCCAGCTCGTATGGAGTAGAAATCCGGGAAAAAGATATCCCCATCGCCCCAAATATAAGGTCTATCTGTCAAATCCTGGGTTTAGACCCGCTCTACCTTGCGAATCAGGGGAAGGCAGCGCTTATCTGCCGCCCAAGCGACGCCCAAAGAGTTATCGATATAATGCATAAAAACCCTCTTAGCAGAGACGCGGCGATTATCGGGGAGGTGTGGGACGATTTCCCGGGGAAAGTGATACTTCAAACTGAAACCGAAGGCAAAAAGATTCTGGAAATGCGCGCCGGGGAAGGCTCCTATAGAGTGTGTTGAAATGATAAATTATAATTGGGGCAATTTATAGTCTGCACCACACTGTTCCTCATCACCCGATTAATTCTTGATTGTTTATGATTACATTCCCGGTCAGCGGGATTGAGACCTATTGGTGGCTGCCTTTGACGGTAGCGTTCGCCATATCCATTCTCGCTTCATTGGGGGGATTGTCAGGGGCGTTCTTGATACTGCCGTTTCAGGTCAGCGTTTTGGGTTTCACCGGACCGGGGGTCAGTCCCACCAATTTGGTATTCAATATCGTCGCCATCCCCGCTGGAGTCTACAGATATTGGCGGGAGGGGCGGATGGTCTGGCCACTCGCTTGGGCGACTATTATAGGGACTTTACCGGGCGTGTTTATAGGGGCGATAATCCGCATAAGATATCTGCCAGATCCCAAAGCTTTCAAACTGTTCGTCGGTTCGGTGCTGTTGTATATCGGGGTGAGACTGATAATGGGGATTATTAATTCCGCCGAAAACTCAGCGCGAAAACCCCAAGGTGATGAACCATTCGAAGTCTCTGAACAGCGATTCAACTTGAAGCGCATCAGCTACCGTTTTCAGGGAGAATATTTCAGCGCTTCGACTTGGGGACTGTTGTTACTCAGCTTCATAGTAGGTATAGTCGGCGGAACTTATGGAATCGGCGGGGGTGCAATAATTGCACCCTTTCTGGTGACAGTATTTCGCCTGCCAATTCACACGGTTGCGGGGGCGTCACTGCTGGGAACATTCATAACTTCAGTTGCGGGAGTGCTGTTTTACACCGCTATCGCCCCATTCTACGCCGATACTGGCTTGACGATTCAACCGGATTGGCTGTTGGGAGCGATGTTCGGTATCGGAGGGGCGGCGGGAATATACATCGGCGCCAGGGTGCAAAGGTTTGTTCCGGCGAGGGTTATAAAGTCGGTGTTGGCGGTCTGCATTATGATAGTGGTGGTGAAGTATGTGTCGGAGTTCATTCGCTGATTTTAAAATGGGATATTTGGTTATGCGATTGAGAAATACCGCCAATAGCTGGATATATAAATATGCAAGGATTTAGCAAAATGCAATATATGCAGTAAATAATCGCTTTAATTTTATCAATATTTGTGGTTTAAACTTGATTTCTCATTGGCATAGTTTTTGTCGCTATTATCACCATAATCCAGTATTGACAAAACAAGGAAATCAAGAAATGACCAGCTTAAACTACTTGGTTCACAAAAACGGAGAAGATTCAGTCCTGGGAATGGAAGTGACTTCCAGCGAAAAGACCGTCGGGCGTGTTTCAAGACTGCTCCACGATAAATACGACCAGCTCGAAGGTGTCGTAATCGAAGCGGCTGAGAATTCACTTCTAACCATACATTATTCCCGCATCGCCGGGATCGATGAGGAGCGGAATGTGATGCTTATCGCATAAGAGAAGTATTCTTCGAGGAGGAATTCCGCCCGCCGGCTATAACCGGCGGGCGTTTATTTTGGATTGGGAGTTCTAAGGTAAAGAGGGTCAGAGTAGCATTACAAACTAAGCCTCTTCAATAGATATCAATAGTAACTTCTTTTTCTCTTTACCTGAAAGAATGAATTCCTCAATTTTTTCTTTACATACAAATTTATATAGTTTTGTTTTTAATGTGATTCCATTAAGACTTACAGTACTCTCGGGATCACAAACACCACTATATTCATTTCCGTCTTCTTCCGATCTTAACTTCCAAGCGCCTGAATCACAAACACCGCTGATAACTCTCCCGATTAAAGATACTTCTTCAATCTTCAATTCATCTCGCATATTTGCTAATTCGTATAAGGGATTGGCATATTTCTGTGGAATTGATCGATAAATTGTGGGTTCTTCTCTTGCTTCAGGTGGATTTAGTGCTAAATGAATTATTGCACGATTCCTTGAAGCCGACTCTTGCGCTATTGTATCTTCATCTATAGTCGGTCTTTCCAAGTAAAATCCTGAATCAGGCAGCCAATCTTGTGAGAGGTCTTGTATTGGTTGTGGAATTAATCTGAGTTTATTGAAATCACCATCGATTATATCTGTATAAAAGAGTTCTTCTGATTCTGGATTTTTAAATATATTTCTTAAATCAATAGCATCGTGATAAAATTCACTAAGCCTGATATTAGAGACTGGTACACATAGATAGCGGACACCTGCTTCAGTATCCTCGACAGCTAAGCATAAGTACTTTGTTCCAAGCTGATCGGATGCCTCGAACAATTCGGGACCATCATAATAGACTAATGTCCTTGTATGATGAATTATTCTTGTCATTTTATTCAATAAAAAGTTCAATTAATTTACAGTCTGGAATTGGATTATATGCAGCGGCTAACCACCATGAAAAATGGTGGGGTCCTCTGGTTTTAAGTAATACTCCACTTTCAGGTGAAAGCTTAAGACAGATCATTATCTTGTTTCTGAAATAGGGAATTCCGAATAATTTTGACAATTTCTTTGAATTGTCTGAAATAGATAACGATCTTGCAATGCACTCGGATTCTTTAGATGGCTTGTAACCGTGTGTTTTCTTATAAGAATAGAAATCTCTATCGCTTGGTGGATAATAACTTACCAACCGATAATATGTTTCATATTGTGGTATAAACGCTTCTTTGGGTGGACAGTCATTTGGAAGTTGTTCCGCCCAAATATTTCCTTCGTCTTGAGTCACCAAATTAAATATTTTAAGTTCTTGTTAATTAAATAGATGAAAATACAGTACATTATCAGTTAAATGTCAATTTAGGTTTAACATAAACTCACGAAATCTTGTCATTTTATTAGTATTAGGGGTGATAGTCGTGTTTCTAATATTTAATATATCATAGTCTGTCAATTATTTCAAATTATAAAGGCAAATTTTTTTAACAACGGACCTAAAAAATTATAGCTATTTCTCTACTCAATTGAAAAGGCCAAAATTTCAATTAAAACATAGCACCAATCTCCCCCCCAACATTACACCCAAAAATCTTGAATTATGCTTTGATAATCGTTATATTAATAAAACAAGTATGTGAAAAAAATAGCTATGTTACATCCGCACTCACTCAAGGAACAATCGCAAGCATTCGACATGCCCCAATAATCAGAGGCTATATTCATGAAATGGCTGAAGAGCATATTAATCACCGACTCCGACCGCGAAGATGAAATGGTGAAATCCGTTCAGGAAAAATTCGCCAGCTTCCACGCCCTGCTGGAAGAGAACAATCAATCCCTGAAACTCATCAGCGACCTGGAAGAAAAATCACAGGGCGATTACCTCTTCGATATGAATTACATAGCCTCCAGCCTGAATCAAATCCGCACCGGGGTCAAGAACATAATCGAAAATATGATAGAGTTGGGGGGAGATGATTACCTCCCCCTGCGAACGCGATATACCGCTATCGACTCCGAAATCGAAAAAATCCTGCCCGGCAAACGGCCCATTGAAAAAGATGAATATACAATATCCTTTGATGATATAGGCAGCGGACAAAGCTTCAGCGTGGGAAGTAAAAACGCCCAATTGGGCGAAATGAAATCGAAAATCGGGCTGCCCGTCCCCGAAGGGTTCGCCATCAGCGCCTGGGCGTATAAGAAATTCATCGAAGCTAATAAGCTGCAGGCTCAAATCAGCGGACAACTTCAATCGTTGAATATCAAGTGCTGCGAAGATTTAAAGCGAGTGAGTGATGATATCCGAACTTTGGTACAAGCAAGTCCCATACCCAATGATCTGGCGGAAGCGATAAGCGACAGTTACAATCAACTGGTAAAGCGAATTCCTGCTGGAAGAGTCTCCCTCCGTTCCAGCGCCATCGGTGAAGACACTCAATTCAGCTTCGCCGGGCAATACGCTTCATTCCTGAATGTTAAAGGTGATGAAGTCGTTGATAAGTACCGTGAAGTGCTGGCCAGTAAATTCACTCCCAAGGCGATTTACTATTTCCTCAGCCACGAGCTTTCCGAATCGGAACTGGCGATGAGTGTCGGATGCGTAGCGATGGTCGACGCCGCAGCGAGCGGTGTGGTATACACCAGAGACCCGGTCAATCCCGCTGATGAATGTATGCTGGTCAACGCTATTTTCGGACTGGGGAAATTCCTGGTCGATGGAACCTTGACCCCCGATGTCTTCCGGGTTTCACGAAATTCCGGCGAAATCGTTGAAAAGCAAATTTCCCTCAAGTCCAAGCGCCTAACCATGAATCAAGCTGGCGGAACGGTCGAAGAAGTTGTCCCCGAAAACAAACAAAACGCCCCCGCAATCAACGAAGCCCACCTGAAAAAACTCGCCGAATACGCGGTAAAATTGGAGGAACATTACCGCTGCCCGCAGGATATCGAATGGGCGGTCGACAGGAACGGCAGGCTTTTCCTATTGCAGACCCGCCCTTTGAGAGTGCTGGAACCGAAAGACAGCGGCGCTGAAGTGGATGTTTCCGATTTTGAGGCGTTAATGTCTGGCGGGACAACCGTCTGCCCCGGCGCGGGAGGCGGCGCTGTATTCCATGCAAGAGGTCCCGACGATTTGGCTAAGGTTCCCCAAGGAGCGGTGTTGGTGGCGAATAACCCCTTCCCAGGCTTGATAACTGTGATGGATAAAATCAGCGCATTGATTACCGAAGTCGGTGGAGTCGCCAGCCATATGGCGACCATCGCGCGGGAATACCGCATCCCCACGCTAGCCGGCATCGAAGGGACTAAAGCGCTCCCGGATGGTATAGAAGTCACCGTAGACGCCGCCGCCGGAGTAATTTACAAAGGAATCCAAAAAGAACTTATCGCTGCGCGTAAACCGGAATACGACCTGTTCGAGGATATCGATATTTTCACTCTGCTGGAAAAGATGCTGGTGTTGATTTCGCCGCTGAACCTTCTGCACCCTTCCGACCCCGATTTTAAGGCTGAGAAATGCCGCACCTTCCACGACATCACCCGCTTCTGCCACCAGCAGGCGATGGAGGAAATGTTCTCCGGCGCCCAAGCGATGGCTGGCAAGGAAAAAATCAGCCGCCGACTGAAAAGCGATATACCCCTCCAAATTAATTTAATCTACCTCGATCAGAAACCTTCCGATTTGAAGGGGAAGCGGTTTGTTAAAGAAGATGAAATCGCTTCCGAACCTATGAACGCTTTCTGGGGCGGCGTCAAGTATGAAGGCTGGCCCAGCCGCGTGCCCAATCCCAATTTCAAAGGCTTTATGACCGTGGTGGCGACCAATATAACCACCGGCGCACGCAGCGATTTCTCCGAAAACAGCTACGCCATCATCAGCCGGGAATATATGATCGTCAGTCTGCGAATGGGGTATCATTTCAGCACCATAGAAGCGATGTGCACCGACCAAGCAAGCAAGAACTACATTCGGATGCAGTTCAAGGAAGGCGGCGCTTCCATCGAACGCAGAGTTCGGCGAATAAAACTGATTATGGATATTCTAACCGAAATGGGATACGAACACCATACAAAGGGGGATTTCCTGGATTCCATCGTTAGCTATGAAAGCCGGGAAGACACCCGTTATAAACTGCATCAGTTGGGGCGGTTGTCTATGTTGACTAAACAGCTCGATATGGCCCTCTCCAACGATGCGGTCGCAAAATGGTACACTCAGGATATCTTAAAAAAACTCGGTATTACACCAGGGAAGGAGGGTGAATGACAGAAAAAAAGAGTGGAAAATTCAGATGCTTGATGCGTTCTATCATTGATTCCCCCTACGTCGTTGCCATCGGGTCAATCCTTTTCTTCATCCTTATCGGATTCGCAATGTACCTTGTATATAAGGATGCGGTGGTGATGCGCGATGTGATTCGAGACGATTTCAACCAACAACAATTGATTTTAGCGCGGCAAGCTGCCGGTCAAATCGATGCATATCTTCAGGATATCGAAAAGGAGATTGAGCTTCTGAAACGGCTGCTGGATGATGAACTGGAAGAAAGAATGCTGGATGAAGCGCTGAGTGCAATATTCGAAAGAACGCTCCCCAAAGGACTAATTGAAATAGGACTGATTGGACCTGAAAACACGGTGTTGGTAAATCTTCATATCGATGAAGTCGAACCCGCCGATATTGAGAGAATCCGGCGTAACTGCAAATGGAACGCTGAAAACGAAATGAAATTGAGCGCCCTTAGGGTTGAAGATATGCCAACTGTTAGTAAAAAAGTCGTCAGTATGATTTGCACCCCGGTTTCGCTAGGTGGAGACGGCGAAGGCATCCTTTATGCGCAGCTGGATGTGTCCCGCTTGGCTGAAACCGTAATGAAGGACATTAAATCGGGGAAGACCGGATATTCCTGGGCTATCGATGAAACGGGTATGACGCTCTGCCACCAGGATAGAGATTTCATCGGAGTGAACGCTTTTATGGCGCGCCAGAAAAAACTGCCGTTGGTCAGCTTCAAGAAAATCAATCAGATTATGAAGGAGCGTATGATGCAGGGCGAGGAGGGGACCAGCTTCTACGAAAGCTGGTGGCACCGAGGGCTCGAAGGGCATATGACCAAACTCATCGCTTTCTCCCCGGTGAAAAGCCGGTGTCTGCCGACGGGCATGGTCTGGTCGATTGCGGTCTGCGCCCCCGTTAGCGAAGTGGCTGAAGAGGTGGAGAAAGTCTACACCCGATATATGGAAGCCGAAGCGGCGATTATCGCCGGAATGTTCCTCTTCGGTCTGCTGGTAATATTTTACAGAAGACGGACTTCCTTGGCGCTCAAAGTGCGGGTGAGCGAGCAGGAGGAATTCATCTCCAGCATCCTGCAGAACTCGGTGGACGCTATAATCTTCATCGATAACTTTAACCGGGTACAGATCTGGAATAAAGGTGCCGAAATGATTTTCGGATATACCGCAAAAGAAATGCTTGGCCAGACTTTTCATCGTTTAATCCCCTCGGAAATCAACCCCGACCAGGAACTCGATAGAATCCGCGCTAAGGTGGAAGAACAGGGCTACATCAAGAATTATGTCGCCAAGCGGATGGCAAAAGACGGGCGGAGTCTCTCTGTGGATATTTCCCGCTCCTTGATTCGTTCCAAAGATGATAATATCATTGGCAGCGCCGCCATCATCAGAGATATCACTGAAAAGATGGAGATGGAAGGGCGCATATACAATACTGAGAAGCTGGCTTCCATCGGTAACCTTGCCGCAGGCGTCGCCCACGAAATCAATAATCCCCTGGCGATTATACTCGGCTTCACCGATTTGCTGCTGGAGAACTTTGAGCCGGGCTCTCCAACTTTCGAGGATTTGAAGCTCATCGAAGAAAACGCCAATAACGCCAAAAAGATTGTAGAGAATCTGCTCGGCTTCGCCCGCATCACCGAAGGATTGGAAGATGTAGTCGACATCAAACATAGTCTGGAAACTGTGCTTCGCATTGTGAATAATACTCTGATGACCAAGAAGATAAAAATTGAAGTGGAGATTCCCAACGACCTGCCTTCAGTCAAAGGGGATTCCCGCGAATTTCAACAGGTGATATTCAACCTCATCAACAATTCGGTGGCGGCGATTGCAAAAGAAGGCGGCGACCTGAAAATTGCCGCGGCATTGGATGACGGATGGGTGAATGTCAGCGTGAAAGATTCCGGCAGCGGAATCCCCGATAAAATTAAATCGCATATCTTCGACCCCTTTTTCACCACCAAAAAAGTGGGTGAAGGCACCGGATTGGGACTGTCTTTATGTTATGGAATCGTTAAAAAATATGGCGGGAAAATGAGTTTCACCAGCGTCAGCGCCGAAGACCACCCGAACGAACCTTCCGGTTCTATTTTCACTGTGTCTCTGCCGGTAATAGCTGAAGAATAACTAACAGCATTCGGTTCTCAGTTCTCAGTTCTCAGTTCTCA
>JABMRZ010000075.1 GCA_013202315.1 Candidatus Tariuqbacter arcticus
ACAGGTATTTGAAAAATACGATTACACAATCTCTAGTCGGGATAATCCTAATCAGTTGTTATTATTATATTAAATGTCGAGACAGTAGTGATAAAATATATTGAAACGAGTGCTGTCGATTTTCCGCAGTCGACACTAATTTATGGTCTTAGCCACTTCAACAACTGCTCAAACGCCTCCCGGTATTTATTGTGGTTCTTCCATTCCCTGAAATCCCCCACATTCCGGCTTAACCATATATCCATTGCAAACGGTATATCGGTCTCTCCCACCTTATTATCGATACGGAATGGAAGCAAAATTGTATCACCCCGCCGTCTTTCTTCCGCCAATGTTAATTCGATTTCCCTTTCCACCCAGTCGCTGTTTATCGAATTTTCCGATAATACCAATATGACTTTTTCCCTGGTTCGTATCTGTAAATGGATTTCATCCCGTGTCTTCGCTCCCCAGGGCAAATCTTTGGTATCCAGCCAGCACCGCACACCACTCCCCTGCAAATCGTTATACAATCGGTCGACAAATTCCCCGTCCTTTCTCGAATAGCTGATGAATGCGGAGTAGAATTGTATTGGTTGGCTCAAGGTATCATGGAAAAAATCTATCCACTGATCGGGAAAACCGACACCACGCAAAAACGCATCCGGCAGCGGCCACGATTTCCGTAATGTTGCATAATCTACACTACTGGGACCAAAATGTTTACAAGTCTCAATATTTTTCACACCTGTGAGATCTACATTTGAAAAAATCGTAGAAAGCAAGAGGGCTTCTTGAAAATCCGCTTCTTCAAGTGAGGTTAATTGAAAATTTGTAAAAATGAGAATTGCTTTTGTGAGGTCTGCCCCGCGGAGGTTTGCCACGCTGAGGTCTGCCTCGCCGAGGTCTGCCTCGCTGAGGTCTGCCTCGCTGAGGTCTGCCTTTAAGAGGTCTGCCTTTAAGAGGTCAGGCACAACCCCCGGATTCTCCTCCCTCCATTTATTCCACACCTCCACCCCCTGCTTCAAAATCTCCAAATGTTCAGTATTCGCCATTTCTCCTCCCATTCTTTATGTCGTTAATGATTTTAAATCGATTCACTGGAAATTATGAATATTGTGGAAATACAAATACATAACAAATCCATCATATCCATCATATCCAGTGAATCCATTTCACCTCCCCCCTTATCCCCTTCTCGTAATTCTCGTAATCCACAGTGTATATTAATCCACCACCCACCATCCATCATTCAACATTCAAAATTCAACATTCAAAATTAATCAATCCCCTTCTTCCTCCAAATTCCCCTTCCACAAGTAATGATCGGTCGTCTTGACGACAATCCCGGTCAGCAGCAGTACCGAAATCAGGTTGGGAATCGCCATCATCGCATTGGCGATGTCAGCGAAGGACCACACGATTTGCAGTGAAGACAGCGCTCCCACCATCACCACTGCAACCCATATCCAACGATAAGTCATAACTATCCTGGATCCGAACAGGTATTCCGCCGCTTTCTCTCCATAGTACGACCAGCCTAAAATGGTCGAAAAGGCAAAGGTCAGCAGCCCGATGGTCAATATCAATTTCCCGGCGACAGCCAAATCGGCGAAGGCGGCGCTGGTCAAAGCCGCTCCATCATACCCAAGTATCCACTGCCCCGAATTGACGATGACCGTCCCGGTGAAAGCGCATACTACAACTGTATCCCAGAAAGTCCCGGATGAACACACCAGCGCCTGCCGCACCGGATTCTTTGTTTGAGCCGCCGCCGCCACAATCGGCGCACTCCCCAAACCCGATTCATTGGAAAACAGCCCTCTGGCGATTCCGAACCGCACCACTTCTTTCATCGTAACGCCAATGAATCCTCCCACCGCCGCCTGCCCCGAAAAAGCGCTCTTGAAAATCAAAGTTAGTGTATCCGGAACGGTGTCTATTTTAATCAGAAGCAGGGCTGTGCATCCCAGCAGGTAAAAAATAGCCATAAACGGTATCAGTCTTTCGCATACCTTGGCGATGAACTTAATCCCGCCCAGTACTACCGCTCCAGTCAAAACGGCTAACACGATTCCGGTGAAAATGGGTGGGACTTCAAAATTTTCAGCCAACATTGAAGTGATGGCGTTCGACTGCACCATATTGCCGATTCCGAATGCCGCTATTGCTGTGCACCCGGCGAAAATCATCCCCAGCCATTTCATATTGAGCGCTCTTTCCAGCACATACATCGGTCCGCCCGCCATCGAGCCGTCTTCTTTGGTGACCCGGTATTTCACCGACAACAGCGATTGAGCGTATTTGGTGGACATTCCGAACACTCCGGTCAGCCACATCCACAACACCGCCCCCGGTCCTCCGGCGGCGATGGCGGTGGACACTCCAATGATATTCCCGGTTCCGATGGTGGAGGCGAGTTCCGTCGCTAAGGCTCCGAATTGACTGATATCGCCCTTGCCTTCCTTTTTACGCTTGAAGGATATTTTTATCATCGTCCCGATATATCTTTGGATGAACTTCAGTCTGAAGGTCAGATATAAATGGGTGCCGAACAATAAGACCACCATTGGCACACCCCAAACGATGTCGCCGATATCCTTCAGAATATTTTCCAGACCAATCATTGTAACCAGTTAAAAGTTAAAAGTTAAAGGTTAAAAGTTTAAAATTCCGTAACATTTTAGTTCTATTCAATAATCTCAATTTTCGTCATTCTGGCAAGCGAAGCG
>JABMRZ010000076.1 GCA_013202315.1 Candidatus Tariuqbacter arcticus
ATAATTTAATATTTTAAAATTTAAAATTCGAGCAGATTCCTGACGTGCTTAGCTTGCCGGAATGACGAAAATTGAGTTTTTTGAATATAACTAATATGTTACAAGTATTCATACAAAGGGGAGCTTATTATGAAAAAGCACACCATTATTTTATTTATCATCATCTTTGGATTCACGGTTCCACTGTCCGCTCAAGTTCAAATCTGGATGCCCGACACCACCGCCAGTCCCGGCGATACCATAATGATTCCCGTTTATACAGGAAATGTGGATACTTCTCAGGCTGTGCTCTCCTACCAAATGGAAATACACTTCGACGAAGCCGTGGGGAACATCATCAATTATGACACTTGCGGGACCTTGACTCCATCGAATTGGATAGCTACATACAATTTCAATATTCCCGGAGTAGTGATAGGCGGAGGCTGGTATTTCTTTCCTCCGTATCTTTCGGGTGAAGGAGTATTGGTCTATCTCCAATGCGTCATTCCGGAGGGCGCTTCTGATTCCACGGATTTGAATTTCACCTATTTCATGTATAATGAAGACCCAATGCCGACCACCGACGGTTCCATCACCATCACCACCTCATCTTCACACAATCTGAAAGGGGATGAATTTCCCCAGTCTTTCCGATTGTTACCCGCCTATCCCAATCCCTTCAATCACAATTCGGTTCTCGGTTTCGAGCTTCGAGTAGCGAGTTCGGTGGAATTAGCTGTGTATGATGTCATAGGCAGGAAAATACAGTCATTGGTCAGCGGTCAGCGGCTAGCGGGGGAATATGAAGTGGTGTTTGATGGGAGTGGACTGGGGAGCGGGGTGTATTTCGCGCGGTTGAAGGCGGGTGAATTACAGAAGTCAACGAAGTTATTGTTAATTAAATAATAGGTAACATTATAGCTTTTGAAAATGGCGGGACTAAGGACCATTCCGCCTGCACACGAGCAGCCCGGATTCTTAGAATCCGGGCTACATAAGAAAAAGGCGCCCATTACGGACGCCTTTTTTATATCGCAAACGATTTACTGTTACTTACTTCATCAGCACCATCTTCTTGACCGAGGTGAAATCGCCCGATTTTAGGCGATAGAAGTAGATACCAGAAGAAAGGGCGGAAGCGTCGAATACAACTTCCTGAATTCCCGCATCCATCTCACCGTTCATCAATTCAGCGACTTCTTCGCCCAGAATGTTATAAACATTGAGGGTGGTATGACCGGCTTTCGCCAGGCTGAAGGTGATGGAAGTCGTCGGATTGAAGGGGTTGGGATAATTCTGTTCCAGCGCGTAGCTGTAAGGATTAAGGGTAACATCGTCATTGACGCCCTGCATACCAACTGCGGTCACCCGGATGAAGAATTCATAATTTTCGGAAGCGTTGGCGCTGGCGCCGTTGTAGGTGAAATAGTAGCCTTCACCGAAGTGGAGGTCATCGCCCATAATTTGAGCGGCGTTGGGATCTTGAGATTCAACCCAAATCCAGAATGGTTCGGTGCGGTTCTGCATTTCGGTAATAGCGCTCAAATCGAGCAGCTTCCAATTGGGACGAATTTCACCGAAGGTAACTTCCACATCGAAAGAAGCAAGTTCAGAACCGGGCACTGAAGCTGTCCCCGCATCGTATAGATGGAAGGTGAAGGTGCCGGGGCTGTAAAAATAGAATTTCGCTTCGGTGATGTCTACCGCTTCCGAAATATTATGGTCCGCAGGAACGAACCTGCACATAGCGCCGTTGCCCGGATCGTACTGCCAATAATAAAGCGAGCCGAACGGCACGGTAGTTCCTCTGCCGTCGTAGCCCAGTTCATATATATGTTCGGGTGTGATGGTAACATATCCGGCGAAGGTGGAATCGTTGGCGGTGTTCTCATCGCCCATAAGCTGGGTGTAGGAGTCCATCCAATGGCCGCCCTCTTCCGGTAATGTCAGGCTGAAGTTTTTAGTAATGGTCTCACCGGCGTTGATGCTCGCCCAGGGAATAAGCGGCATTGGTGCGGTGGAATCGACTCTCACGAAGGAAGCCACGCTGGTTTGGTCCTGTCGGCCGTAATTGACTAAATCCACTGTCCCGCGGAGCGAATCTTGAGATATACTAGTGGGGAAGGGAATATGAAGATTGGCGGCGCCCACATCCATGTTGAACAAGCTGGAGACCCACATATCGAAATCATCGATGTGGAGACCGGTGCCGATACCGCCGTTGTCGTCTCCATCGGTGACGACTCTCCAACGAAGTTTGACATCTTGACCGGCGTACGCCGAAAGGTCAAGCTGCATGTTGCCGTTATAAGGCATACCTGGCAGATATTCTTCCCAGCCTACAGTGGCTGCGCCGGGCCGGCCTGCTTCGCCGTAATCGTGGAAGCCGAATTCATCTTTCAGCCATATAACGCCGTCCGTTGTACCTTCAACTATGTAGTAATCTTCCAGAGTTGTACCACCGCCTCCGGTGAAATCCAGCATATCGCACCAGAGCCAGAAGGTGTAATAGATGGAAAACCCTTCGGGCAGGGAAATCCAGGGCGTGACCAGGGCATTGGACAGATTATAATGATTTTCAATCACGCAGTTGGCGGAATGAGTGGGGCTGTGGGAAGTATTGTCGTTGATTTCCCAATAATCGCCGGAAGATGCGCCCACATCGAAAGTCAAATCACCGGGGAAAGCGATTCCGTCAGCATTGTTGGAAAGCAGGTTTGTGGCGCCATCGTCAATGGAGATGTTATCGACGAGGTACCCATATAAAGCGGGGTTTTGAGTGGTGCAGTAAGCGGGATCGCTGCAGAAGGCGAAGCGGAGTTTCACCTGGCTGAAGCCTGCCGCGGGAGTAAGGTCGAATACAGCTTCCCGCCATCCGCCGGAAGAGCCGCCCCAGCCTGCGATGCCGAGCCCCATACCCCATTCAAAACCGAAGCTGTACATACTCTGACTAGTATACAGCGGATCACTGGGGAATGCGACTACCCAGGTTGCCCCGTTATCGATGGAAGCCCAGACATTGCAGCCGTCCCAGCCGTCATATTCACCGCCGGTGCTGCTTGCGACCCCGTCCGTATCCTCTACTGCATAGAACATCATAAAAGTGAGGATGGGATTGGTAACATCGGAGAAATCGAGGGTGGGGGTAACCAGATACTGCAACCAATGGTTATCGTAGCCCATCAGCAGTGAATCGCCGCACCACCAGGAATTCCCTTCGAAGGCGTTGAAATCATCGGTGTGCCATTGGATTCCCGCAGCGGTCACATCGATATGGGTCCAATCACCCCAGCCGGATTCAAAATCTTCGTAGAATATCGAAGAGTCTTCATCGGAAGGCGACCAAGCCGGAGGGGGCGGGGGGCCTATCCTGATGGGCCCGTTTTTAGTTATTGAGGGCACACCCGCCGACGCGGCGGTTATCGCACCGATGATTAATAGAATTAAAAATACTTTGAGAGTTTTTAAAAGCATCTCTCCTCCAAAATGATTGATTAGGTTACTGTTATTATGATGTTAATTTTTCATCTTGTTAAAATAACTCATTTTTCTGAAATAGTCAAGAAAAACAGCAGTGGAAATGTATTAGATATAAAATCATCACGATTTATTTTCCGGAAAGCGTTAAATGTAAGCGCTGCTCTGCGCTTTTGACAGCGCTTCCAATAGAGTTTTGCGGTTGGCTTTGGAAATCTCTCTGCCGGTCAGTTCAATATTAGGCGTATTTCTGGCTAACGCTCTCAATTCCTTGACCGTCAAATTGGAAATATCTACCGGATAATCATCGCCGGGCGGGATGAATTTCGGGAAGACTATTTCTTCGGTATCTTCGTGCGGACGGGGGATGATGTGTGTGGAGATGAGTCTGCCTACTTTTTGCGCCGCCGCCGCCCCAGCTTCAACCGCGGATTGAACCGCTCCGACTTCGCCGGTGACTTTCACGGTGTATAGTCCGCCGGTGGACTTCTCCGTGCCGCGGAGGGTAACTTTTGCGGTTTTTACCATAGCGTCGGCAGCTTCCACTGCGCCGATCAAGCCGAGGGTTTCGATCAAGCCGAGGGCTCTATGATGAGGGAGAATTTCATTCATTTGTTTTGATAAATTGAAGTATCACAGCAAATCTCTAAGTTCTTCTGCGGTCATGCCTGCTTGTTTTAGAATAGTTTTTAAAAGCCCTTTCTTAATATCGACATTATGGTATGGAACACTTACTACCCTTATAGGCGGCCCAAAATGTTTTAGAAAAATATGACTGCCTTTTTGTCGGTGAATAATAAAACCTCCTCTTTTCAGAGCGCGGATTATTTATTTGGAAGTGATAACAGGTAGTTTTGGGCTCATTATAAGGCAACGACTAATTTTTCTAAGTTTAGTTCATTGGGTTCGGCTTCAAAATCATCATCAGGAATTGGCAGACCTAATTCAATAAGGGTTTCAAGATAACCTTTGATGAGGTCAATACCCATTTTTTTGGCTTCTTCCAAAGTTTCACCTTGAGTGGCAATACCGTTTAAGGCAGGCACATGAACAATATACCCGCCTTCTTCTGCCGGTTCAAAGATTACAGTGTATTTGTATTGTGTCATTGTTGTTTCCATAGGATTAAGCAGACCCCTTTAAAAGATAATGCCTTTTCGCCTAATTGTCAATTTTTCCCCGCTGCCCTTCTTACTTTTCCAAGGTCAAACGGGTAAAAATGTTACTAAATTCACAGTAATTATTCACAGTAATTATTCACAGTAATTAAGTAATTAAATAATGGGGATATGTAATAATTACTTGATTACTTCATTTACTGTGAATCTTAGTCTTACAACCGTGAATCATCTCACTCAACAAAATACAATTCACAGTAATTATAATATTCACAGTAATTGAGTAATTAAGGTAACACTTTAGCGCTTTGAAAATCAAAGGTCAATTGTGATAAATTTTTTGATGTCGGTGTTGAGACAACCCCGACTCCACGACTGTATTATTACTTGTGTAGGTGTCCGGAATCGTTC
>JABMRZ010000077.1 GCA_013202315.1 Candidatus Tariuqbacter arcticus
CAGTGTATGAAGTAATGAAGTAATAAAGTAATGTAATTGTTAAGTTCTTTGAAAAATGATAAAAATTCACAGCAGATTGAGCAAATTAAGCAGATAATCATGTCAATATAATTCGTTTAATTTGTTTAATTCGTTGTGAATCAACATCGATTTATTCAAATGTATCATATAGCTAAATATTCAAATTATTTTTAAGTATTTTCGACTTTTCTATTGATTTTTGTCAAATATGATATTATATTATAAGTAATCCAGTTATCTGGAGGTGGTGGGCTGTAAGCCTTCGGAGCCCCAAATGAGAGAAATCTTATTTGGGGTTTTTCATTACAGCGCCATTTCACCCATATCTGGAAATAATTTCACAATTTCGCGAAAAAACTTCCGGTTTTATTGAAATATTTACCGCTTCTGCCTTTTCTGCAATGAATCGTGCAATTTTTCAACAAAACATTGACATTTCTTCCTCATAAATGATGATGATGATGATGAGTACATATTATCATCATCATGATAATGATCATCAGGAGCATAAAATGCACGAAAAATCGAATTTATTTCAATATTTTATGACTTTTCTTCAGAAGTTGCAAAAAGCGCACAATTTACTGATTATTCTTCGAAATTCTCTGAATTTTTTGCAACTCACCTTCAAACATTACAGCATCCCCTTTCGCTTCCTGATAACCCATTCGACTGTCAATAATGCAATTACCGCAATCAAGCTGAACCAGCGGGGGAATATCCGCACTTCCTTCCGCTGAGTATAATTCACCGGCGGTGGGGTATAATCGTCGAAGAAAGCGCTGAATTCCGCCGGGAGATAGAATCGCCCGCCGCTTACATCGGCGATATTGCGCAAAAGATTAGGGCGCATCGCCGGGTCGAGGAATTCCGGGTTGAAAGTTTCCACTGTGAATTCCCCCCCGGTGGCCAAGGTATCCTCGCCGGAAACGGCGCGGCCTCGATATCGATAATTCCCTTCCTGGAAGAAGCGGGCGGCAGCGGTGTATTCTCCCACATTGGTCGGATTCAAATCCAGCGATAAATTCCCTTCGGGACCGGCGATTTCGATTTCTACCATCGCCCCCGGCAGAGGGCGGTAACTTTCATCGTAGATATGGGCGGTGAAGGGAATTCTTTCTCCGCTGGTGAAAATATCCTTACCGGTGGATATGCGGAAAAGTTCCTCTTCCTCCCGGGTGGAAAGCCACCTGACGGCGCGGCGCCAGAATCCTGAAATCAGTGAATCGCCCTGGCTGTGTTCCGGGTCCTGCAGGCTGAGCCGCCATAGGTCGTGCGCTGACCAAGCCACAGTTTTCACACTACCGAATTTTGAGAAGGCGGCGGCGGGTTCACCGTTGTCCAAATTAGCCAACACTGATGCGCTCGGACGAATTCTGACTAATCCTTGAAATGTCCGCACCGGCGGCAAATCGCCCCAATCGATTTCTTGTGGAAAGAAATCGGTCAAGGGTGAAATTCCGGGATTAGGCGAAAGCTTCACTGCTGTTTCTTTTCCCCGCTGTCCGAATTGCACCGGCAGTAAATGTTCGATTTCCTTCAACCGGCGCGGTTCAAACGATCTGCCGGGGATGAGCGCCAGCGGCAATCCCGATTCCACCGCCGATGAAATCTCCCGCAGATAATTTCTGTCGCTGCCGCGAGTGGGATAATCCAAAAGGATAATTAGGTCATAATCAGCCGGAGTCCGCTTGAAGTCCGAAGGGTAGAATCCACCGCCTTTCTGCTGGATGAGAATATTCAGGCTGATATTGCTGTTCCGTTCGAGAATCCTGCGCAGGAAAGCCAAACCCGAGCTGGGAGCTCCGGCAACCAACAGAATTTCGATGCGGCTTTCCAGGACTTTAGCGGTGAAGTGGCGGGTGTTGTTCTCGGCTGAGCTTTCGCCTTCCAGCAAATTTAGCGATAGGGTATAGGTGCGGGTTCCAACTTCATCGGGGTTGAAGGTCATTTGCAACCGTTTTTCGGTTGAACCTTCAGGGAACTCCACTCGCTGGCGGGTGATAGATTCACCGTTGGGAGCAGTGAGTTCCAAGGTCGATGCCGCCTTAGAGAAGCCTTGAACCGTAATTTCCAATGGAACTTCATCGCCCAGATAAACCAGGGGATTGACTTTGATTTCGGCGATGCCGAGGTCGAGCGGAGGCAGTGTATCGCCGATTCCGACCACATATATGGGGATTGGACTGCGCCGGGCGGTGCGCGATGGTTCAGCCCCGGAATTGTAGGCGCCGTCGGTTATCAACAACATAGCGCCGTTGGTATTATCAATCAACCCTTGGGCATCGGTGATGGCCCGGGCAATATCAGTGGCGGCGCCTATATAATTCAGCGAATCATAATCAAAAGGGGATAACTCAACCAGAGTATCGCTAAAATGAAAGAAGCGGCGGTTGAATTTCCGCTTCATCGAAGACAAATTATCATCATCGAGTATGGACTGCAGGGTTTCAGGACGGGAACCCTCGCGGTCGGCGATGCTCATACTGGCGGATTGGTCGATTAAAACCGCCAATTCCGGGGGGCGGGTCTTTTCATTTTCGAGGACGATTACCGGCTTGAATAACAATATCAAGAGGAAACAGAAAGCCGACGCTCGAAACGCAGTTAAAACCGCCCGAAGCGCGGGTGATATTTCAGGGACTGTGCGGCGGTATCCCCATACTACGAAAATAATACCAGCCGGGATTAGTAAAAACAGCAGCCACCATTGCCCCTCCCAATTTATGGATAAACTGGTCATTGGTTATTAGTCATTGGTCAGTCGTCATTTGAAATTGGAGACAATCATATTGTCGATTATGCGCTTAAGTCAACTAATTGTTAATATTATATTTACTCTGAAAATAGGGTGCAGGGTTTAGGGGTTAGGGGTTAGGGTTTAGGGGCTGTCATTCCCGTATGCTATTAGCGGGAATCTATACC
>JABMRZ010000078.1 GCA_013202315.1 Candidatus Tariuqbacter arcticus
CTTACAAAAATGGCGTGAATTTTTGTCGCTCATTATAGTTTATTACGAATATAAGATTTCACTATGGAGACGCAGAGAATAAAAGACTAAGGAATAATCCATTATAGCTTATCCTGGTTTTCACTATATTTACTCTGTGAATAACGGTATCGCAAGTTCGCGAGCCGGAAATTTTCATATTTCGTGTTGGATGGCTCACGAATTAAGCCATCAAAGATGGTTTTGACACTTTGGGCAGAAGAATGAACTTCTTCCACCGATTACGATACGCTCAATTTCCGAATCGCAGGAGGGGCAGGCGACCGCGGTTTTTCCGTAAACCTTCAGAAAATTCTGGAATTCACCTGATTTTTCGTCCACCCGCTTATAGTCGGATATAGTTGCGCCGGATTTTTCGATGGCTTGAGTCAATATTTCTTTGGTGGATGAGATTAACTCGTTCAATTGCTCAAGGGAAATCTCCCCTCCGGGTTTCAAGGGGTGGATTCGCGCTTGGAACAGGATTTCTGAAGCATATATATTACCCAGCCCGGCGATGATGGACTGGTCGAGGATTAGCTCTTTAATCGACCGCTTTCTGCCTTTGAACTTGCCCGTTAAGTATTCAGGGGTGAAGCTTTCGGATAATGGTTCGATCCCCAGGCTTTCTATTTCCGGGATTCCATTTAGAACGGGATATAATCTCAAACGCCCGAAACGGCGGGTATCATCTAAAATTAAATTGAAGCCGTCGAATCCGAAGGAAGCGACAGAATGTTTGGGAACTTCTGAACCGGCATCCCTGATTATATATTTGCCGGTCATCCCCAAGTGGGACAGGACGATTCCAATGTCGAGTTGCCAGAGAATATATTTCCCCCGGCGATTGACGGAACCCACTTCCCGCCCGATGACCGCATCGATGAATTCCGCTGGGTCACCCCCGCGAAGATAAGAAGGCTGGAAAATTATGCAGGCGCGAATTATTTCACCTCTGATGAGCGGGCGCAGTTGACGGACGATAGTTTCCACTTCCGGCAGTTCGGGCATCAGCTCACCGGGTTAATGGTCAACAGTCTCATTTCGGTCATTTCTTCCATTGCGTAACGCAGCCCTTCCCTGCCGAAGCCGGATTCCTTGACCCCGCCGTAGGGCATATGGTCGATGCGGAAAGTGGGGATGTCGCCAATCATCACTCCGCCAACTTCCAGAATTTCAAACGCCTGCCAGGCTTTTTTCAAATCGCTGGTGAAGACGCCCGCTTGAAGCCCGTATTTGGAATCATTGACTTCCGCCAGCGCATCATCGAAATCGGCATATTGGGATAAAATCACCACCGGCGCAAAAATCTCATTGCAGTAAACCGGCTGAGAACGAGGGACTTCAGTCAAGATAGTGGGCGGGAACATAGTCCCTTTCCGTTCGCCGCCGAGGAGGCGTTTGGCTCCGTTGTCAATCGCTTGATTCACCCAGATTTCCGCTTTTTCGGCGGAGTGGAGGTCGATCATCGGTCCGAGGTCGGTTTCGTCTTCCAGTTGGTCTCCCATTTTCAAAGCGCGGGCTTTCTCCACGAATGCAGAAGTGAACCGGTCGTATAAATCTTGGCGGATGATGATGCGTTGAATCGATATGCAGATTTGCCCGGCGTTGGAAAATGCGCCCAGAACACAGCGATTTACCGCATAGTCGATTGAATCCGGGTCATCAATGATGGCGGCGGCGTTTCCGCCCAATTCCAGGGTGATTTTCATTTTACCGCACAGCGATTTCAACCGCCAGCCGACTTCAGGCGAACCGGTGAAGGACAGCTTTTTCAGCCGAGGGTCATTTAGAATCGATTCGGTTACCGCGCCCTTGCAGGGAGTAACTGAAACCGCTTCCGGGCACCAGCCTGCTTTGACGATTATTTCCGCCAGTTTCAAGGCGGTAACCGGGGTGGCGGATGAGGGTTTAATAATGAACGGGTTGCCCACCGCTATCGCCGGGGCGATCTTATGCGCCACCAAGTTCAAGGGGAAGTTGAAGGGTGATATAGCCAGCACCGGTCCAATCGGAAACCGGCGGGTCAATCCCCAGCGCCCTTTGGTGGCAGGCAGCAGGTCGAGGGGTATCAATTCCCCTCCGAAGCGCTTGGCTTCTTCCGCGGCGACGGTGAATGTATTCATAGAGCGGGCGACTTCGGTGCGGGCGTCGCGGATGGTCTTGCCCGATTCGAGCGATATTGCCCGGGCGATTTCTTCCATCCGTTCTCCGATGCCGATTACGATTTTTCCCAATACGGTGAAGCGTTCAGCGGAATTCATTCGCCGGGTCTTTTGGAAAGCGAGGTGAGCTTTATTCACCGCTTCTTGCAAATGTTGAGGAGAGGCGGCTGAAATTTCAGCGATTTCGCTGTTATCGTAAGGATTCTTGACGATGAAGGATGAGTCGCTTTCGACCCATTCCCCGCCAATGAGCATTCTGTATTTGTCCATTTGTCTTATGCGATATGTTTTTGTCTACACTGAAAAAAGGGGTTAGGGTTTGGGGTTTGGGGTTTAGGGATTAGTAGTCTGTCATTCCCGCATGGTTTTAGCGGGAATCCATACTCTATTTTTATGATAAGTTGTGCGCCGCAAGCGCATAAGAGTTCTTTACACCGATTATCCGAGAATTATGTCCTGCGCTTTAGGGTAGGGATTTAATTAATTAAACCCCTACAAAACAAGATAATGAATTTAGTTAGTTATGATACAATACCAAAAAGGTAACATTTTAGTGCTTTGAAAATTTAAAGTTAATTATATGAAATTTCCTCTTGTCGGGGTTGAGACAACCCCGCCTCCACGGTTGTAATGCGAAGCGTGTGGAGGCGGGATTGTC
>JABMRZ010000079.1 GCA_013202315.1 Candidatus Tariuqbacter arcticus
CTTGTTCTCGGAGATTTGTATAAGAGACAGGTTGTAAAAGTCTCAAAAATCTAAATATTTGTCCAAATTTTAAATTTTAATTTTTAACTTTTAACTTCCAGCTTGTCTGGGCTATGGATTAGTAATAGGTCATCCCGGACAGCCGAGATCCATTTCTGTGTTCCTCTGTGTAATTCAGTGTTCACAAATCACTGCCCGCTTCCAGCAACTCCAACAGCCTCTCCAAATCTTCCTCCGAAAAGAAGGTGATTTCGATTATCCCCCCCTTCCTGCGAGGGGAAAGGCTGACTTTAGTGCCGAATATCGAACGAAGGCGGTTTTCGATGTCAATATAGTGAGGATTTTTGGCGGGCGCGTTCGCAGTTTTGGAAATTGAGGGTTTGCCTTTGGAAATGAGCCTTTCCAATTGCCGCACATTCAATCCCTCCCGAACAATTCTGAGATAAATCGACCGGGCGAAATCTGTGTCTTCCACCGAAACTAAAGCTTTGGCGTGCCCCATACTAATCTCGCCGGTTCGCAGTCCCTGCTTAATCGCTTCCGGCAGCTTCAACAGGCGCAGTGTATTGGTGACCGTCGGACGGCTCTTACCTACTTTAACCGCAACTTCCTCCTGAGTCAATCCGCATTCTTCAACCAACCGCCGATACCCCTGCGCCAGTTCCAATGGATTCAAATCTTCCCGTTGAAGATTCTCCACCAGAGCCAATTCCAGTAGTTCAGCGTCCGACTCCACTTCGATTACGACCACCGGCACAGTCCTCAGCCCCGCCATCTGCGCCGCTCTCAACCGCCTCCCCCCGGTGATCAGTTGATAACACCCCTCCTCTTTGGTGCAAACCGCCAAAGGCTGGATTATCCCGTTTTCCCTGATGGAATCCGCCAGTTCCTGCAGAGCCTGCGGATTAATAGTCTCCCTGGGCTGAAACGGGTTCATCGTTATCGACTTTACGGGGATTTCCAGCAGACTGTTCTTATCCTCGGCGCCCGGAATCAAAGCCGAAAGCCCCCGCCCCAACGCCTTACTCTTCAACAGCCAGAATCTCCTCGGCTAATGACTTATAATTCTGCGACCCCCTTGAATTTACATCGTATAGAAGTATCGGTTTGCCGTGACTGGGCGCTTCCGATAGCCGCACATTGCGGTGAATGATGGATTTGAATACCCGGCCTTCAAAATACAATTGAACATCCTCCAGCACCTGCTTGGAAAGATTCAATCGAGGGTCATACATAGTTAAGAGAACGCCTTCAATCATCAAATTGGTATTCAAATGCTTCTGCACCAAACGAATCGTATTTAAAAGCTGAGTCAGCCCTTCCAAAGCGTAGTATTCACACTGTATCGGTATCAATACGGAATCAGCGGCGGTCAATGTATTAATCGTCAGCAATCCCAACGAAGGAGGGCAGTCTATGAAAATATATTCAAATTTCTCCCTGACTTCGGATATAGCGTTGCGCAGAGCGAATTCCCGCTCATCCCAATTCACCAATTCGATTTCCGCCCCCACCAATTTTATATTCGAGGGAGCGATTTTCAAATAGGAAAGCTCGGAATCGATGATTATCTCTTCAATCGGCACCTGATCGATGAGGACTTCATAAACGCTTTTTTCTAACTTCTTGCCGTTAATTCCCAACCCGGAAGTCGCATTCGACTGCGGGTCTATATCAATCAAAAGAATTTTCCGCTCCGCCGCCGCCAGCATTGCGGACAAGTTCACCGCAGTAGTGGTCTTGCCCACTCCGCCCTTCTGATTGGTAATGGCGATTACCCTGCCCATTGAGTCTCCGATCTATCCATTTGTAATACAATAATCTAAATAACTTCATTGGCTATGGCTGCAACCCAGCGAAATCAAATCATCGAGCCTGTCTGCTAATTCTGGTATCCCAAATGCTCCAAATTTAAGGAAAATTTCCATAATTATCAACCATTTCGGTAAAATATGCTATCCCACATCCGCCAATATCACCTTGTCCTTATATTCTCGGCAAAACCGACGATAAAGCGCCGGACAGTCGTTCATCTCCGGGTCTCGTTCGATCAACTTAAACGCATCACCTCTGGCTACCTGCAGCAACTCCTGGTCTGCAATCGGATGAGTATAACGCAGCTCCGGCAGCCCATGCTGCCTGGCGCCGAAAAATTCACCCGTTCCCCGAATCTCTAAATCCGCTTCGGCAATTTCAAATCCATCTTGGCTCTCCTCCAAATGGCGAATACGCCGGCGCGCCTCCCTCGAAAGAGGCGGGTCCGATATTAAATAGCAATACGACTGATCGCCGCTGCGTCCTATCCGCCCCCGCAACTGATGCAGCTGAGCCAGCCCGAATCGCTCAGCGTTCTCAATAATCATAAAAGTAGCGTTATGCACATCCACACCGACTTCAACCACCGTGGTCGCCATTAAAATCTGAATCCTCCCTTCAGTGAATTCCTTCATCACTTTTTCCTTCTCATCGCTTTTCATCCTTCCGTGAAGCAAACCCACATTATATTTACGGAAATCGCCCCGCTTCAACTGCATATAATGGCTTTCCGCCGCCCGCAAATCGACCTTCTCCGATTCTTCAATCAGCGGATAGATGATATACGCCTGATGCCCCCGCGCAATCTCCTTTCGAAGATAATCGTATATCCGGGGTAAATGCCGGGTGGTCTCATAGCGAGTAGAAATATTATTCCGGGGGAATGGTCCCTCTTTAATGGTGGAAACATCCAAATCACCATATAGTGTCAGCGCCAGAGTTCTCGGTATCGGAGTCGCCGTCATCACCAACACATCCGGCGATAACCCTTTACTGCGCAGCCGGTAGCGCTGATGCACTCCGAACCGATGCTGTTCATCGATTATAGCCAAGCCCAAATTGGAGAATTCCACCCCCTCCTGTATCAATGCGTGAGTCCCCACCGCCAGATTCATCTCCCCTGAAGCGAGCTTCGATAGGAAATCTGTGCGCATATCCTTACGCTGATACCCCTTCAACAGCCCGACTTTTATCCCCAAGGGTTCCAAAAGCGGCTTAGCGGTCAAATAGTGCTGCTCCGCTAATATCTCCGTGGGAGCCATCAGCGCCGCCTGATAACCACTCTCCACCGCCATCACCACTGCGGTCAGCGCCACAACCGTCTTCCCCGATCCGACTTCACCTTGTAACAGACGATTCATCGACTTTTCCGATTCCATATCACCCCGTATTTCCGAAAGCACCTCCAATTGCGATGAAGTGTATTTAAAGGGAAGTGAACCCACGAACCGCTTGGTTAATTCCCCAACCTTATCGGATTGAATCCCCGATGGTTGACTGTTTTGATGGTGGCGGTTTGCGAGCATCAACTGGAAGAAGAACAGTTCTTCGTATTTGAACCGGCGTATGGCCCTGTCGCGGTCTTCCATCGAATTGGGAAAATGAGCGCCTTCAAACGCTTCCTTCAGCGGCATCAGTCCCCGCTCCGTCAAAATCTTTTCCGGCAAGTATTCTGCGATATATTCCGAGGCTTTGCCCAAAGCTGTTCGAATAATTTTTCGCATCCCCCGCGAATCCAAATGATAACGCTTCATCTCTTCAGATGATGAATAAAGCGAAATAATCCGCCCGGTATTCCAAAAGGTTTCACCATCTTCAAGGTTCAGTCTATCCACCGCCGGGTGCATTATCTGGGGCTTGTTATAATATGTCACCCGCCCCGACAGCGCCACCCGCTCCCCCTCCTTGAAAAACTTCGACCAGTAATTCACCCCTTGAAAGAACACCGCTTCCACTAACCCGGTTTCGTCAGCTACATACAGGATGAATCGCTGACGGCTTCCGCGAGCTCCGACGGCGCCGAACCTCACTACTTTACCGATGATGGTCACTTCCCCGGAATCGAGCGTCAATTCAGCTATTTTCATCACCGTTGAGCGGTCAAGGTACCGCCGAGGCAGGTAGTAAAGCAACTCTTCTACAGTTCTAATCCCAGCATTCAATAAAATCTCCGCCCGCTTGGGGCCCACTCCGGTGATGAATTGAACCGGCGACTTAAGAATATTTTCCGTTAGCAACGCCATAAAATCTCACGAATTATATCTTGAAAATAGGGTTTAGGGGTTGGGGTTTAGGCTTTAGTAAGCTGTCATTCCCGCTCCCCACACCTGTCATTCCCGCATGCTTTTATCGGGAATCCATCTTTGTGAAAAACA
>JABMRZ010000080.1 GCA_013202315.1 Candidatus Tariuqbacter arcticus
CGTCATTCCCGCAAGCCAAGCGCGCCGGGAATAGTTTTGCATATCGAAACCGATTATTGTCAAGTTGGAATGACGATAATTGACTTGCTGAATAGAACGGATTGCCGATAAATTAATATAAAACGCAATAAAAGGGTAGTGTCCGTGTATAATTGTTAGATTTGGCTAATTGCCGAAAATTTAATAACTTAAGCATAATTGGCAACTAATTGATATTAAAGCACTTAGTTTTTCCTAACAACTAAACGATGACACCACCAATAAAAGAAAAAAGGAATATAAAATGAAAAAGACCAGCATTATTACCTTTGTAGTCAGTGTCTTAATAGTATTGACGGGTATTATTTATACCTCTCAAAGATTAAAAAATGTTACTTTTCAAGAAGAAAAATTTTTGAATAATATTGACTCTGACATTGAGATAATTGAATTTGAGATCAATGAGGTTCGATCAGAATATGAACAATTTGGCGGAGGTTTGGTAAAGAACATCTTAAAAACACGCTTGGAGATCTTAAATGCTACAAATAATCTATTACAACAGCGTAGATTAGCTCGAAAATATTACATTAATATAAATTATGAAGGTAGTTATGGATCTTATGGCACAGAAAGTGAAAAACAAGAATTAATCGAGCAACTGAACGATGAAATTGAAAAACAGAAAACGGAGCTAATTAAGAATCAAGCTAAGAGTGAAATGTACACCGCAGGGCTTTTTAAATCTATGCTTGAAGCATCAGTTGCAACTGTTAATCTAAATATATACCTCCTTGAAACTAAAAAATTAGCACTCAAATATGACTTACCCTTTTTTGTAAGCACAGACACAACTGAATCGGATATTGGAAAATATGGAAGTGGCTCAAATGAATCAGAAAAGGGGAGTGAATTTACTGCTTTTTGGATAAAAACCAAAACTGTAAATATTAGAAACGGTCCGAGCAAGAATGATTCTATTATCACGACATTAAAACAGGGGGATAAAGTTTATTTGGTAGAAAAACAAAATGATTGGTACAAGGTCAAGGTAGTGGAATTAGACTTAATAGGATGGGTTTTTTCGAATCTTCTTTCGGATGAATATGTAGCACCCCAGCCAAAGTTTGATATTTTAAATGTTGATACTAGAGTTACAGAATCTAATGATGTATGGTGGAAATATGCTTGGCAGTTTACAGTTAAAAATTCTGATTCTGAATCTATAGTTTTCAGTGCAACAATAGAATTTCTTGATAAAGACGGGTTTGTTATTGATACCGACTGCGAATACAATTTATATGTGCCAGGTAACAAGGAAAAAACATTCAGAGGATATGCATTAATAAATATTCCTGGAGCAACCAAAGTAGCACAAGTTTCAGTTAAAACTCGCCAATAAAAAACTTGCTGACTATAAGGAATGTAAAGTATGAGAGGTCAGGAATTTTTTATTAATACTGAATCAGAATATCACGCTTCCCCGCCGAAATGCTCCCCCGCCTCACTTAAGCGGTTCTGCCAGGACATCCAGTCTATCAAATGCGGATGCTGATGATATACCGGTTCGATTGAATCTATGAACGCCTGCGCGGTTTCAGGGACAATTTCATTCCGGTCAGCCCCTTCCGTTAGGGGGAACGCCGGGCGAATGTGAACCGTATGCCGGTAATCGTCATTCCTGACGATGTAAGCCGGCAGTATCGGCGACCCGGTAATCATCGCCAGCCGCACCCAGCCGCTGGTGAAGAACAGACGGCGGCGCATAAAATTCACTTCCACTCCGACACTGCCCGCTTCGGCGGTGGAAGCAATTTGCACCAGGCGGTTATCGCGCAAAGCTTGGACGATCCAGCGCGGATTCTGCCCCCGGAAGCCGACCTGGTGCACCCGGGAAGTTTCATTCAGCTTGTAGCGGCGGACGATTTCCGGGTCGTCGGCGTAGCCGGAACTTACCACGCTTACCGGATATCCCTTGAGCGCCAGGCTGTAATGGAGGAGCCGGATGCTGCCGATGTGCGGCACCGGGAGGATCGCACCCTTCCCCGCTTTCAGAGCCGATTTGATGTGTTCGAAACCTTGAAAATCGACCAGCCGCCCGATATTCTCCGGGGTCATCTCATCATATATAAACAGTTCCAGGAACATCCTCTGGTGGTCTTTCCAGTAATCCTGCAGGATTTTTTTATGTTGACGGGATTCCATCTCCGGGAAGGATTTTGCGATGGCGCTGAGATAATCCGATTTGGATGCGCCGCCGATATAACCGATGCGATTGCGGAGAGCGCCGGTTATTTCCGCTAATTTGAACACCCGCCGGAAATTATCATACCCTCCAAGAACAGCTACCACCCGGTCGAAGGTCAAATATACAGTTTTACGCAGGAAAGTGAATAATGGATTCAATCAAGACACCCAATTTATGTGTGAAAGTTTGAAAGTGCGAAAGTACGAAAGTGCGAAAGTTCATTAAAAGATAAGACAGCGGGGTGAAAATTGCAAGAAAGTGGTGATGGGTGAACGATGTATTTGAAACCAGTCAGAGTATTTGAATTTTTTCAATATTTTACTTAATATATGTTAAACATACACTGACAACCGACAACCGTTAACTGAAAGCCGACAACCGTTTACCAATTTCATACGGAAGGCATCGCCGTGTTCAGACTTATCCTCTCCATATTACTCCTGCAAGGGTTAGAATCGCAGTGGATTGAAGTTCAGCCGTTCGACATCAAGGCTTCCCTCCAGTTTTCACCTATTGAAGGCGATGATACTGTCATCTCGGGCTATACAATTACCGTCCTGGAAGAACAGATTCCTCAAGCAGTAGATGAAATAAAGTCTTTCCGGGTGGAAGTAATCTTGGAATCCGGTTATTCTATTACGGGCATAGTCGATGAATGGCGGGGGGTCGTAGTGGAATCAGCCAGTGGTCTGGAAAAAATGAAAGCGGTGGAGATGACCATAGTTATCGAAGGATGGAATTACTGGGAATTCGACTTCTTCACCGTCAATGTGTGGTATAAGCTCAGAGAAGACGGGGAGGAAAGACTATAACGATTTAAATCTGCGGTTTTAGTATTTTGTATTGATACATTCCTTTACTTTGAAAATAGGACTTAGGATTTAGGATTTAGGATTTAGGGTTTAGTGGGCTGTCATTCC
>JABMRZ010000081.1 GCA_013202315.1 Candidatus Tariuqbacter arcticus
ATATTTCTATTCTTCAAACAACATTTACAAATATTTGTGTAGGGGCTTGATTCATCAAGCCCTTTCTCAAGTAATTGATTGTCAAGTGGTTTGATAAATCAAACCCCTACAGTCGAAATCCAGAATTGGGTTTTGAATATCTGATATATGCTTATATCCGATTTCGGAAACAGTCCCCTAAAACAATTTTCAATAATTGGATACGGGCTGGTTTGAAATCCGCCCCTGCATCTCACGGTTTTCGGTTCAGGGTTCACAAACTAATACCCAACCCCTAAATCTTCAATAATTTACTTCTGCAGAATCAACCTCACCGTGGTCGAAATATTCCCCGAAACCATCCGCGAGAAATAGACGCCGGATGGTAATTCAGAGCCATCGACGGTTATCCAATGAAATCCCGCAGGGTAGCTGCCATTCGCCAAGTCGGCGATACAACGCCCCTGAATGTCGTAGAGGGTTATCTTCACTTCCGCCACATCTTCCAGAGTGAACATCAATTGAGTGGAGTTATTGAAAGGATTGGGGTAAGCGGGATACAGCCTGCAAGGAGGCGGCAAATCGGATGATGCGTTCGATTCTCCTTCCCAGCCGGAAACCGTCCAATCGTGGAATGCGGGGCTCAAATCGAAACCGGCGCTCTTATCAAATGTGAAGCTGTCTTCGGTCAGTATCTCATCGGGATAATTTCCGGTGAAGCCGCGATAGGTATAGGTTCCAGCCGGAGCCGCCGCGGGGACAGCCTGGGTCATAATCCGGACGATTTGCGAACCGCCGGGCATATTCATCGGTCTCAGAATAATCGGGCCGTAGATTGAGCTGTCCGGGAGTAAAACATCGGTCCAGACATCGAATAGAGCTGGGCCCACTCCGTTATTTTCCAGGGTGGCGGTGAACTGGAATTCGCCCCCTTGAGCGGGGATGATTATGGGTCCTCCCACCGGTTCCAGGGTCAAATCAAGGTCTAACGGGTCGTATAGGGTGAAATTTATATTTGAAGCCGAGCCACCGGTGACATCGACCAGCGCCGGGTCATCGGGAAAGCCGAAATATCCCATAGGGTCGCCGGCGGTGTATGTGAAGTTCCAATCGAGGTCCATAAAGGCGCGGATATAGTATTCTCCCGGTTCGGTGAAGATGGTGTATTCACCGCTGCCGGCGGAATCTAAGAGGATGGAGAAGTGCTCTATATACTCGAATTCAGGGTCGGTGGCGGCTTGCAGGAAGGTCAATCCGGTGTTGGTTCCGCTGTAATCGAGGGTTCCGGTGATGGTGGTGGCAGGTAATGGTGAAATTTCAATGTCAAGTCCGCCGACATTGCCGCTGACAGACACAATTTCCGGCAGTAATTCTCCATAGAATCCGAAATAATCGTCGACGGAAGGTATCAGGTTATTATCACGATCTTGGTAGGCGAAGAGGATATAGTCCCCTTCAGGCACAAATAATACCGAGTATAGACCGTTGCCCAGCAGCGCCAAGCCAATATAGAAATCCGGCAGCCCGCCGGTGAAATCCAAAGACACTGCATAGACATAGGTTATCCCGCCGAACCAAACCCCGCCGTCTATGTCTCCCGAAAGTGTGTAAGCTGAAGCGGTTGAGGGAATTGTTGCGAGAACCGCGAGAATCAGGGAAAGAACTATAAGCCGTTTCATAGCAGCCTCTTTATAAAGTATAATTTTTGGGTGTATTTCTGGTATATTTATTATAAATTTAAGCAATATTTCGTTATAAGTCAACATAATAAATCATCTCTTAAAGATTTTCCAGCGAATTTATTGTCGCTTTGTCAGGAGTACAATTGACTATTAAACTAACAATTATTATATTTCCACACAGGCATTGTTTTATACAGAAGTAAAACTAAAAAATTCATCACAATAATATAATTTAAGAGGTGTATATTGGGTACTACAACAATCATAGCCATAATAATTATAGTCGTGCTCTTCCTTTCCAGCGCAATCCGCATCCTCAAGGAATGGGAGAGAGCGGTGATTCTGAGATTGGGTAGATACATCGGCAGAACCAAGGGTCCGGGACTCATCATCCTCATCCCCATCATCGATCAGCTGAACCGGGTTAATATTCAGGATGTGGTCTACGATGTCCCTCCGCAGGATATCATCACCAAAGACAATGTATCGGTGAAGGTTAATGCGGTCATCACCTACCGGGTAATGGACCCTGAAAAGGCGATTATCAGCGTGGTCAATTATCCCTATGCGATTTCCCAGCACAGTCAGACTACCTTGAGGAGCGTTTTGGGCGGGGCTGAACTGGATGAACTGTTATCTGAACGGGACAAACTGAATCAGGAAATCCAGCAGCTATTAGATGTTGACACCGACCCCTGGGGCATTAAAGTTAAGCGTGTGGAAATCAAACATGTCGACCTGCCGCAGGAGATGAAGCGGGCGATGGCTCGCCAGGCAGAAGCCGAGCGTGAACGGCGGGCAAAAGTCATTAACGCTGAAGGTGAATACCAGGCTTCTCATAGATTAGCGGAAGCGGCTACCATCATCGGCGATCATCCGATGGCGTTGCAGCTTCGCTACCTGCAGACTCTTTCTGAAGTGGCTACGGAGAATAATTCCACCGTCATTTTCCCGGTTCCTATCGATCTCTTTTCTGTTTTTATGAAAGGTAGTCGTCCTTCGAGCACCAATCCTCCGATAGACGCGCCATCAAGGAGCGGTGAATAGTCGATAATATGGATGACTTGCCAGATCCCCTGTTTGACTTGGAACCTACTCCGCCATTTTTGGAAAAGAACCGCAGTCGTCTTCAGCTCGTTTTCTTGATTATATTTAGATTCTCACTGCATTTTATTTTACCCATATTAGTCATTGCAGGGGTGATTTATTTAGTTATCGAATTGGGTGGTGAGAAAACCGGCTGTCTTTTGGTAACGGTTGAGCCTGATTCCGCGGTAGTTATCCTCAACGGTTCCGCAATTCTGCAAAGAACCGGTGAGTTGGTGGAGAATCTCTCGCCCGGCAGTATTATGGTATCGGTTTATAGACAGTGGTTCACCCCAGTTCCTGAAGAATTCTTCGGTGAAATCGTGGCTGGCGAAACCTTGAGAGTTCATTTCACCTTAACGCCCAAAGCGAGGGAGCCTGACTTTGAACCGGTCAATTTCGGCGTCAATTCTCAGCCCAAAATTGTAACTTCTGTTAGCGATAATTCGCTCAGCAGCGGAAGACCGAAAGAATCTTTAAGATCGAATACTATATACTGTTCCATCATTGTAACTTCCAATGTGCAGGGGGCGGAAATATGGTTGAATAGTAAGAATTCCGGTTTAGCGACTAACACCAGCTTCGACAGCCTGGACGCTGGACGGTATGTTATTGCGGTGAAAAGGGATGGATTCAAGACGGAGCCCGATTCTCAGGCTGTAGTATTAGAATGGGATTACCAGATCGAAATCGTTTACTTTGATTTGAAACCAATTTATGAACTGGTTAATCCAAGTTTAACAGTGAGAACAGTTCCGGTTTCAGCTGAAATCTCATTAGACGGCGAATTTATGGGGGAGAGTGAGATCACACTTGATTTGAATTTTGGGAGTTATACCCTCAGCTTCGGCTCGGTAAAGAACTTTCACACCCCCGGCGATATGGTGGTAGAATTGACCCGGCGAAATCCGGTTCAGACCGTTACAATTGAGTATAATCGAGTATTGGGCAATTCCGCCATCGCCGTCATCAATATTTTAAAAGAGGGTTTAATTGAAGGCGACAAGTTCTCTTTTTATCTTGATGGTCTCGAATATTTCAATCCTGACCATCGGAAACTGCGGGGATATCTATTCGATAATTTACCGCCGGGAAAGCATATGATTAGTTTTATATATGAAGGAGCGAAATCCGTCAGGGAAGTCGAATTGGAGGATGGATATGTAACTAACATCGATTTCATCATAGAGCGAGTTTTTAACAGGAAGAATATCAAGCTGAAATCGGTTGAATCTATCCCCAGAAGCGAATGGATGAGAGCGCACGCTCAAATGAATATTCAATCGGTGCCTTGGGTGGAATGATTCTGTGCGTTTGGCGAAGTATATAGCTCAGCGGGGTTATTGCTCCCGCCGTCGGGCGGAGGAATTGATTAGTTTGGGTCAAGTTCAGGTTAACGGTGTAACCGCATCAATCAATCTACCGGTTAATCCTGAAACGGATGTGGTCATAGTATGCGGCGAATCTTTAAAACTCCAAGCGCCGGTCTACATTTTACTTAATAAACCACCGGGCGTGGTTTGCAGCTGCAAGCGAGGCAGGGAAGAATTTCCAATCGTACTCGATATTGTCAAGGTTCCTCAGAGAATCTTCCCGGTGGGCAGGTTGGACAGTGATTCACGGGGTCTGCTGCTGTTGACAAATGATGGAGAATTGGCGTATTCCTTGACTCATCCTTCACAGGAAAGCGAAAAGGAATATATAGTTAAATTAAATAAGCCCTTAACGCCCGACGACGAGCAACTTTTAACCGCGGGAATTAGTCTATATAATGCAACCTGCCGCTTTTATCGATTGGAGAAGCTTTCAGAACGGGAATATCGTGTGGAGCTTAAGCAGGGTTTAAAGCGCCAGATTAGGCTAATGATTCGGTCCATTGGCAAAGAAGTGGTGGATTTACAGCGAGTCAGAGTGGGAAATTTAAAATTAGGTGATTTGCCCGAAGGGAAATGGCGTCATCTCACCGAAGTAGAAATCAAATCATTAAAGGAGAGGAAAAGAAAGTGAAACAATTATTAGTCACAATTTTAGTAGTCGTTTTAATTTTTACCGTTTTCACCGGGACAAGTTTAGCCGGAGGCGGGTTTAAAGGCGGCGGCGGCGGTCCGCTATTTGCTTATCTCGCCCCCGATCTGGGGGATTTGAACGACCAAATTGTGCTGATGGGCATCCCGGAATTGGATGATGGATTTTGGACTTTTGGGGGGAAAGGATTCGGTTTCGTGGGGAAGAACTTCCGCATCGGCGGGTTGGGAGCTGGCGGAGTAATGACTACCAGCGGGTTCGTTCCTGGGACAATTGTGGGGCTTGACACTATTCCAGGTTTAGTCAAGGAAGTCGAATTTGCGATGGGCTACGGAGGTGTTACCCTGGAATATGTGATGAATACTCCATTAGATGTCCAGTTGACCGCTGGAGGACTAATCGGCTGGGGAGGGATTTCAGTCCGAATATCAGAATACGAGAGTTCGCTTTATTGGAGCGGGGAGGAGAAAGGTATCTGGAATAATTATTATGAAGATTATACTGGAGACAGCTATAATTTGACAATTACCGCTGAAAATTCGATATTCATCCTCAGTCCCTGGATTGGCGCAAATTATAAGATTTTACCCTGGATGGGATTTTCCGGTAAGGCGGGGTATTTCTTTTCCAAAGCCGGTTCCGGCAATTGGGAAGTAGCTGGCAGCAAGGTATATGCGGCTCCCGAAATCGAGTTGAGCAATGTTTACTATGAATTCGCTATTATTTTTGGGATGTAGCGTGATACATTGTCCGCACCTTCCATAGGTATTGTGTTCGTTAAAGAGAAAATCGGGGTCATATTAGCCTCGATTTTTTTATAAACGATTGTTATACCCATGCTTAAAAGGAATTTCTGATCTTCCTAAACTCGTCATTCCAGCTTGTCCGGAATCGTTTTCCTTGTTTTTCTAAAAGATGGATTCCCGCTTTCGCGGGAATGACAGGTAGTTAATCGGAAATTCTTTATGGGGTCTGTTGCCGAAATAGAAAAATTCGCCTTTAATCGTGGTGTAGGGTCTCCGCACCCGACACCAAATAATTGTTATTATTATATATGCTGTCGACTGCGGAGAGTCGACAGTACACATTTTTGGGCGCTGCCACTATTCTCGGACAGACTGGAAAGCGGGAATC
>JABMRZ010000082.1 GCA_013202315.1 Candidatus Tariuqbacter arcticus
TCATATCAGGTTTATTTTACATAAAATCAGGTAATTAATCGTACCGTGCAATTATTTTTGTCGCTCAGTATAGTATGTTGCTTTTTACATACTATAATAAATTTTTGATTTAATTCAAATTTATTCAAATTATCTGGTAATGCCCTTATATCATAGATTTGAAGAAGGTCATCATCACCACAGAAATCTTTAAATTCCTTTTTTAAACGGATAAGTGTTTGCTTTGTAAGCACTAATGTGCCTGTAGTAAACACAATTACCCAATCATAACCTTTATCAAACGCCAAAGCTATAATTCCTATGAATGCTCTTGTTTTTCCGCTTTGGACCTGACCTAAGAGTATCCCCGGTTTTTTTTCATCTGTCTCCGTAGTAAGAAGTTCCTCAACTGTTCCTTCAATACAACCTATCATATCTTGAGAATCGGGTGATCCTTCCTTATTGCGATTCTTAATAATTTGCTCAAAGAATTTTGATTTTGGCATTTTTGCCTCCTAAACATATTAATTTATCTAAATATTATTTTCTATGTAATTTCTTATACATAATCTATTTTGTATTAATATGATATTTTCAAATATAATCATTTTTCATATTATTGTCAAGAATAAATTATTGTATTTTTCAACGCCTGCCATCCGGGATTGGCCTACGGCGACGGCGACCTAAAAGGTCCCGGCGTTCCGGGACAGGCGGTCAAGCTGACCAGTGATGATGAATTCACCATCTGTGCAGCGGTGGCCGATGTCGCCGTAGGTGTTTTGGGCAACCTGGATATCCTGGAGCATGAGACGCCGGCAGCCACTGACTTGAACAAAGCGGTGATTTGGATGAATGGCGGGATTTATGAAACCGACAAGTTCACCGCCGGGGTGGCGGCGGTGATGATTTGATGTACGACACCAGCGCTGGTGAAATCAAGAAATGGGTTACCGGCACGCCGGTCCCGCAGGTGATAGGCAAGGCAATTTCCGTCAGCGGCGGGATACTCAAGTTCCGTCTAAATCTGTAGTTCTAAATAGCAATATCAATTACCGCGAACGGATAGTTCTCATTATTGTCCTTTGGTTGTTCGCGGATAAACCCCCCTTTGGGGGTGTAATCAAGGAGAATAAATCGATGAATGTGAAAGGATTATCGCAGAAGGAATTAGTACTACTTTGTTAAGTCTCTCCAATAGGAATGAATCATCGTGCTTCTTTCTATGTAGGGGCGTTCAATTGAACGCCCCTACAAGGCGAAATTCAATTAAAACGCACGAATCACATTCGCATTAAAATCTACATAACAAAGTAGTATTAGAAGCCCTTTCGGCCGATATTCGCCAGGCGTTCGCCGACAAAGACGGCGGGATGATGGCGATAGCTGCGACTATTGCTCCGGCGATTTACGATGCAATTTAGGAGAAGGAAATCGCTTCCCTTCTGCTTACTCAGCATAATCTGCCCAAGGGCGAATCGGCGAAATACGATAAGATTCGTGAAGTCAAGGCGTACTGGATTGCTAAGGGTGGACAAGTGCATCAATCAAATGTCAATGATGAGGAAGTAGAGTTCACCATCGACCGCATTCCGTTTTTTAATCGAGCGGTTCGAGTGTGTGTTGATTCCCTTACCGCTGTAGCTAACCGTGAAACCGGCGAGGAGCATTTCGATTATATCCGGGAGGGTGTCTTTCATTGGGGACGGAAGGATTTGGAAGGGGAAAGTCCTTTTCGACAGGGGTGAGTGAACTGGGTATTTTAAGTTTGAGGTCGAAGGAGGATCTGCAAAAGCTTCTGTCAAAGTAACACCGTCATAATATCCGAAGAAACTCCATCCGGAGGGGTGGCGTTTTTCTCGTTAATGTTGACTTTTATTTTTTAAATTAATAACTTAAAGTTTTGATAGTTTCTATCTTAATGCGACCTGCACGGATTTATGGTGGAAAAATTACATCCATAAAATCCGATATTACCCCAATATTTTCAGGAATATATCATTAACCTCCGTGTTTTTCTAAAAGATAGATTCTCGCTTTCCAGTCTGTCCAAGAATAGGAAAAAACGGATTATATGCGATTTAGCGCATATTATTTCTTATTGATAAATATAAACATCTGGATTCCCGCTTTCGCGGGAATGACAAGTTTGGGATATTTTCAGACAGACTTTTTCGCGGGAATGACAATTGCATAATCGGAAATTCTTTATGAAAATCACTTTATAGCAAGTGACAATAGTTTTGTGTTGATGATGGGAATTACTCCCGGAAAGGGCATTCAATTGAGCGCTGCTAATACAACAGCGTAAGCAACTGGTTGATAGTTTAAAAAAACGAGGCAATATGGCGGGGAGGAAGATATCCGGATGGGCGGCAGCTACAGTAAGCACATTATTGTTCGTCGCTGTTTTGGAAGTAGGGCTGCGTGTTATTGAACTGAAGTTCGGGTTTCTTCCTGCTGAACCGCCCCAGTGGATAAAGTTTTCGCCCACGCTTCATTTTGAAATCCAGCCGAACATCAAGTGTAGTATCTTTTATACTTTAGCGGAGACTAATTCTTACGGACTCAGGAATCCGGAATTCTCATTAGAGAAGCGGGACACTTTCCGCATCGTTTGTCTGGGGAATTCCTGCACCTTCGGCAATCTGCTTCATACCGAAGAGACTTACTGCCGCAAATTAGAATCGCTGTTCAGGCAGCGTTTCGGTGGTAAAATTCAGGTAATCAATGCGGGAATTCCGGGTTATACTTCTTACCAAGGATCGGTATTTCTCAATGAAAGAGCGTTGTCTTATAAGCCCGATTTGCTCATCGTGAGCTATGGTTTCAATGACAGGCGGGCGGCGCCCGACAGCAGTCGATCGGATTCACCCGGGTATTTCAGACATTATCACTCCACTCAGAAGATGCTGAGTATTTTACGAAGGAGTTACACATACCGTTTGATTGAATTGGCGGTTTTGGGTAAGGAGAGGACTCCGATTATAAAAGGCTATAATGTGCGGGTGGATTCGGTGAAATACGGTGAAAATCTGCGTGATATTGCCCGAACCGCCGGGGAGAATAGTATTCCGGTAGTCTATATGGGAATTCCCGATAATCCGCGGCTTTTGCGGCGCTATAAAGCTTCGCAAAGGCTTTTGAACGAGGGAAAACCGGAAGCTGCGCGGCAAGTATTGTCAGGTGCGGACAGATTTTTTTCGAGGATGGAGAGGCGGCGGTTCAATCAGCGGGTGTTGACCGAAAAACTTCCGGTTGAGCCGCTTCCCGAAATTGACGATGTAATGACATTTTTAGGGGGGCTTCCTATATATACGGGAGATGAATACAATGACATTATGGCGAAGGCGGCGGAGGAATTCAATTCGCATTATGTGGATTTGGGAACAGTGTTAACCGAGGAACATTATGCGGATTTCATTCATTTCAACCCGAAAGGGGCGGAGATTACAGCGGTTGAATTATTTAAGGTTATAGTAGAGAAGGGCTATGCAGAGCGTTTGAAATGAAGGGGTTTGTTGTTGGTTATTGGTCATCAGCATTACTTTGTTAGTAAGTATCTACGCCTCCTCCGCGACTACGCCCGGAAGAGGTCGCTTCGCAGTTTGACACAGGAAATTGGAAATTTAAA
>JABMRZ010000083.1 GCA_013202315.1 Candidatus Tariuqbacter arcticus
CACTTAGGGAACGCAGATCTGCGTTCCCTAAGTGTTCCCCTGTGCTGAAGACTCTCCACAGTCGACAGTTGATGCTTGTAATTTAGGCGCTTACCGTTGCGACATCGAAAAAAATTATCGATATGACTATTTTAAAATACTGAATGCTTAATACTGAATACTGAATGATGAATTATGAATGACTAACGATCAATGACAAAATAAACTGCACCGAAGGGGCCTCCTATTCCGAGCGAAGTTCCGGAAGAGGTGTAGTTTTTTTATGATGCGCCGATTTCCGGCAATTATTTCAAGTTTTTGGGAGAGTGATGGGACTTGAACCCACGGCCACCAGGGCCACAACCTGGTGCTCTACCGACTGAGCTACACTCTCCGCTATCGAGCGGGGAAGGTTCGTCCTTCATATGCAGTACGCCTGGAAGGACTCGAACCTTCAACCTACGGCTTAGAAGGCCGTTGCTCTTCCGTTGAGCTACAGGCGCTGAAAAAAGCCTAATACTCAAAATATTAAATATAAAAATTAATAAAGAATTAGTCAATTTTTTAATAGGCAAAATTTTAGGTCATTTAAACAGTGATCGTTCAAATTGTTTTACGCGATTAAATCAAATGCAAATTTCAAATATCTTTGGCTAGTTTTTAGCGGCAGTTCTTGACTTTGTGAATAAAATTGCTATATTTTAGGTTTATTTGATACTGATTTTCATAATGCGCATAGGAGAACCGTAGATGGCTGAAACATCGTTGTTTCAACCGGACTTGGATTTTATCCGCAGACTAAAAGATACCGGTGGGGATTCGCTGAAGAGATGCTATCAGTGCGCCACTTGTTCGGTAATGTGCAAGCTGTCGCCGGTTGAAAAACCGTTTCCCCGAAAGGAAATGCTTTGGGCGAATTGGGGGTTAAAAGATAAGCTCGTTGGCGACCCCGATGTATGGTTGTGCCATCAATGCAACGACTGTTCCCTCAATTGCCCCCGGGGTGCGAAGCCTGGCGATGTGCTGGCGGCGGTGCGGAGTTATGTATATGAGAATTACACATTCCCTTCGTTTATGGGCAGAGCTTTAGCGAATCCCAAAGCGCAATTCTGGCTCTGGCTGGCGCCGGTTTTGATTTTATTTATCATCTTGATGGCTATCCACAACTGGAACTTCGACTTTTTGAATGATGCGGAAGTGGAATACAAGCATTTCTTCCCCCATATATATCTGGAAACCCTCTTTATTGGTGGTAATTTACTGATTTTCATCTTTGCCGCAATTGGTTTGGTCAGGTTTTGGAAGAGTTTGAATCATCCGGCGGTGCAGGGCGGCAGTCCCAAATTCCTGCCCTCTCTTATATCAACAATAATTGAAGTCCTGTCACACAAGCGTTTCGCTGATTGTGTGCAAAATAAGCCGCGCTATATCGCGCATTTGTTGGTTTTTTACGGCTTCATTGGAGCTATGATTACTGCGGGTTTGGCTGCATTACTGACCACTGTGCTTTCCGGAGTCCTGCATTTTGAATCATCAGGTCTGCCGTATTTGTTGAAGTATCCCATTGACTTGCCTCATCCGGTTAAAATCCTCGGCGTCCTCAGCGGGTTGGCGATATTCATTGGCGGGTTGTTGTTGATTATCAGCCGGCTTAAGGGTAGAGAAGAAGTTGGCGCTGACAGTTATGTCGATTGGCTTTTTTTGAATGTTCTCTTTTTAACCGCATTAACAGGTCTATTGACTTATGTGACTCGATTAATCGGGATACCCATATTAGCTTATGCGACTTACTTTGTTCATCTTGTATTAGTGTTTTTCCTGTTATGGTATGCCCCGTATTCCAAATTCGCTCATATGTTTTACCGGACATTGGCGATTATCTGGGCGAAAGGGGTTAAGCGGGGGGAGCCTCGCGGTGAACGGTGAACGGAAGTTGGTTGTCGGTTGTCGGTTGTCGGTGGTCGGTTGTCGGTGGTCAGTGGTCGGTTGTCAGTGGTCGGTAGTCGGTGGTCGGTTGTTAGTGGTCGGTTGTCGGTTTAATGGTGGGTTGAGAATCCACTTTTAAATACTGAATACTGAATAAAAAATTGCCCAGAATTACACAGACACAGGATTGGATTCCCGCTGAAAGCATGCGGGAATAACAACCTAATAACCCCTAACCCCTAAACCCTATTTATAAGGTAAATAATATGGTAGAAGTCCAAAACGGCGAGGCGCTTCAGGCGCACACCTTAGTAGTCGGCGGTGGTATTTCGGGCATCACCGCCGGAATCGAACTGGCTGAAGTCGGGCGGGATATCATCTTGATAGAACGAAATCCCTATCTGGGCGGCAGGGTGGCGCAGATGAATCTCTATTTCCCCAAGCTCTGTCCGCCAAGCTGCGGTATGGAAATCAATTTCCGCCGCATCAAGAACAATGACAGGTTCAAGTTTTTCACCCTGGCAACGGTCGATAAAATCAGCGGTGAACCGGGGAATTTCGAGGTTCAAATCAAAATCCAGCCCCGGTATGTAAATTCAAAATGCACCGCCTGCGGCGACTGCGAAAAAGACTGCGCTATCGAAGTGGAAAACGAATTCGATTACGGGATCAGCAAGCGGAAAGCGATTTACCTGCCTCACGATATGTCCTTCCCGCATTTATATGTGGTCGACCCTAAGTATGTCAATGATGAAGCGATGAAAGCCTGCGTCGATGCGTGTGAATACGACGCCATTGAACTGGATATGAAGCCGATCAACATCACTGTTAAGGTGAAATCGATCATCTGGGCGACCGGGTGGCAGCCTTATGATGCGGCTAAAATCGAAAATCTGGGATTCGGGCGGGTTGCCAATGTCATCACCAATGTGATGATGGAAAGGCTGGCTTCCTCTGATGGTCCCACCCAGGGCAGGATTGTCAGACCTTCCGACGGCGAAGGGATAAAGAGCGTCGCTTTCGTTCAATGCGCGGGTTCGCGGGATGAAAACCATCTGCCGTATTGTTCGGGAATCTGCTGTCTGGCTTCAATGAAGCAGGCGACTTATGTGCGCGAAATTTATCCCGATGCGGAAATCCATATTTTTTATATCGATGTCCGTTCCCCCGGCAGGTTGGAAGATTTCTATGTTAAAGTTGATGAAGACGAAAAAATTCATTTTCACCGGGGGAAAGTGGCTGAAATCACCGAAGTCCCAGGCGGAAGAGTAAAGCTGGTCGCCGAAGACACCATGGCTGGCGATATAAATACAATCGAAGTTGATATGGCGGTGCTCGCCACCGGAATGGTGCCCAATACTGCGGTCGATAAGCCGCCGGTCGAGGTTGAAATGGATGAGAACGGCTTCCTAATCGCCAGGGAAGCTCAAACTGTAATCGGCGCGGGGACGGTAGTTAGGCCGGTCGATGTCGCTTCCTGCGTTCAGGACGCCACCGGCGCCGCTATGAAAGCCTTGCAAACCATCATAGATGGTTAGTTCGCGAACCATCACACAACGAAAAATGAAAATTACGGCTCGCGGATTTGCGATCCGGATATTTTTAAAAAAGGAGATAAATAATGTCAGATAATTCCGTGAAAATCGGTATCTATATTTGTTCCGGGTGTGAAATCGGGCAGTGCCTCGATGTGGATTCTATGGTTAAAGTGGCTGAAAAGGAATGCAAAGCCGCGGTGGTGAAGACTTCGGAGCATTTATGCGATCCTGAAGGGGTCAAGATGATTAATGATGATATCGCCTCCGAAGCGTTGAACAGGGTGGTGATTTGCGGCTGTTCCGCCAGAGAGAAGACGGCTGAATTTTATTTCAGTCCACCGGTTATGGTGGAGCGGGTGAATTTGAGGGAATATGTCGCCTGGAGCCAGGAACCCAATGAAGAAGAGACCCAGGAATTGGCAGAAGACTACATCATAATGGGAGCGGCGAGAGCCGGGCGTTGCGAACTGCCGGAGGTTTTGGAACAGGAAATCGACAAGACTATTATGGTGGTCGGAGGGGGGGTTTCAGGAATGACCGCCGCACTGTCCGCCGCCGGAGCCGGATATAAAGTCGTCCTGGTGGAAAAGGAAGCTGAACTGGGCGGCTGGTCGAGGAGATTCAGCAAGGTATTCCCTAAAAGCCCGCCTTATAAAGAATTGGAACAGCCCCTGCATATAGAACTCATCAAGAAAATCGAAGCCAACGACAACATCACCGTTCATAAATCTACCGTTATTAAAAAAATGTCCGGCGCGCCCGGGTTGTTCGATGTCACCCTGCGAAATGGGGGCGAACCGGTTCAAATCCGCATTGGTTCTGTTGTTCAGGCTACCGGCTGGAAGCCGTATGACCCGGAAAAATTGGGGCATCTCGGCTACGGCGCATCTCCTAATGTGATTACCAATGTCCAACTGGAAGAGATGGTGAAAGATGGGGAAGTCAAACGACCATCCGACGGAAAGAAGGTCGAAAGCGTGGCTTTCATCCAATGCGCCGGTTCCCGCGACCAGGATCATTTGCCGTATTGCAGCGCAGTATGCTGCCGCGCTTCGATGAAGCAGGCAAAATATATTCGGGAAATGTATCCCGATTGTAAGGTTTATATATTGTATAAGGATGTCCGTTCTCCGGGACAATTTGAATTGTTCTACCAGAGCGTTCAGGACGACGAAGGCGTTTTCTTCATCAAGGGTGAAGTCGCCGGGGTCGGTCAAGATTCCGAGGGCGGAGTGGTGGTCGAATTGACCGATACCTTAATGGGTGAAGATATGAGGGTTCAGGCTGATATGCTGGTGCTGGCTTCCGGTATGGTACCGACCACGAAGGTTGAAGAGATAGTTGAAGAGCCTGCTGAAGATAAGCCCGCCGAAGAGAAAGGCGATGATAAGAAAAAAGTAGGCGCTTCCGCAGAAGCCGGGGCTAAAATCCTCAACCTTGATTACCGCCTGGGGACTGATTTGCCCACTTTGAAATATGGATTTCCCGATTCGCATTTCATCTGTTTCCCTTATGAAACTCGGCGGACGGGGATTTACGCCGCTGGAGCGGTGAGGGCTCCGATGGATTTCGCCGGAGCGGTGAATGACGCTTACGGCGCCGCTTTGAAGGCTATCCAGGCGGTCGAATGCATCGATCGGGGGGAAGCGGTGCATCCTCGGACCGGAGATGTCGCCCTACCGGAATTTTACCTTGAAAGATGTACACAATGCAAGCGCTGCACCGAAGAATGTCCATTTGGTTCTTTGGATGAAGATGAGAAGGGTACTCCACTGCCCAATCCCAATCGCTGCCGCCGCTGTGGGATTTGTATGGGCGCTTGTCCGGAAAGAATCGTATCTTTCAAGGATTATTCCATCCCTATCATCGGCAGTATGATAAAGGCGCTGGATATTCCGGAAGAATTCGATGAGAAGCCCAGAGTGCTCGCTTTTATGTGTGAAAACGACGCCGTCCCTGCGCTGGATATCGCCGCCGCGCACCGGATGAAGTGGAGTCCTTATATCAGGATTATCCCATTGCGCTGCCTTGGTTCGATGAATGTGGTATGGATTGCCGATGCGCTTTCAGCCGGGTATGACGGGATTATTCTCATCGGTTGCAAATATGGTGACGACTATCAGTGTCATTATGTTCACGGGAGCGAGCTTGCCAATACCAGGATGGAGAATGTGCAGGATAAATTGAAGCAGTTGGTGTTGGAAACTGAGAGGGTTGTTATAACCAGCGTATCGCTTAATGAGTGGGCTAAGATACCGGAGATATTCGCCGAATTTATGGAAGGTATCGATGCTGTCGGTCCTAATCCGTATAAATAAAACCTAGCCAAAGATATTTGATATTTGAAATTTGATATTTGATTTGAGAACCGAGAACCGAAAACAGAGAATAGAAAGGCTCAAGGCTGATGGC
>JABMRZ010000084.1 GCA_013202315.1 Candidatus Tariuqbacter arcticus
ATCTGGCTTGTCCGGAATGGTTCTCTTTGTTTTTCATAAAGATGGATTCCCGCTTTCGCGGGAATGACAACTAATTTATCGGAAATTCTTTATGAAAATCGTTATAAACTTGACAAACCATACTGAAATAGACCTGGGAATTCGCGCCGGAATCGGCGAAAAAGTCCTGTTCTTCCCCCTCATCGATTCCACCAACAGCTTCCTAAAAGCCAACGCTCACCTTTTCCCCGAAGGAATAGTGGTCTGGGGCGACAGGCAGACTTCCGGCAGGGGGCGGCATAGTCGTAAATGGGAGAGCCCCGAAGGCAAGGGGCTTTACTTTTCCATACTGTTGAAGCCGACCTTGTCGAAGAACATACCCCTCCTTTCCCTGATGACTTCCTTGGCTCTCAAAAGCGGGATAGAGGAATATGTCGGGGAATTATCACTGCCGCCGCAAATAATCGACATCAAATGGCCCAATGACCTTCTGATTTCCGGTAAAAAAATCGCCGGTATTTTGATTGAAGGCACATCTAATGATGAAAAAATCAGTTTAATTGTGGGGATAGGTTTGAATATCACCGCTCGTCCCAATGATTTTTCCGATGAAGTAGGCAGAAACGCCGGGTCACTCGAGCAATTCTATGGAGGAAGCTGGAACCGGAAACAACTGTTGAAACATATCCTGTTATGTTTCGGCTCCGGCTATCGCGGGTTCGATGCCAGGGAAATCTTGAACGACTACCGCCAGGCTTCCCGAATCTGGGGCAGAAAATGTTATGTGGATACTGTGGAAGGGCGTATCATCGGTATCTGTAAAGACCTGTCCCCGCAAGGGGAATTGATTGTGGAAACCTCCTCCGGCGAAAAGAAAATAATTGCCGGAACGCTCCACCTCGAATGGTAATCTGGTAAAATGTATCATTATAGCTTTATTAAAAACCGCACCCATATTCGTCATTCCGGCTTGTCCGGAATCGGTAACTTGAATTCCAGCTGTTGGTTATTTAACCTTTCATTAATCTTATGTTTTGAATTTGTTTCGTATTTCGAATTTAAAGATGTAGGGCGGGTTATTCAAACCCGCCAACTCGTCATTCCGTCCGCTGTACAGCGGATTCGGAACCCAAATCGTGCTGTCGACTCTCCGCAGTCGACAGCCATACAATACCAAACAACGAGGAGCCAAAAGACCTTTCGACTAATCATAAGAATCTATCGCGGTTCCATCTGGCGCATTCACCAATTCAAACGGAAGATTCAAAACCGAGCCTTCGATTTCATATACGCTAAAGGGAACCTCGGTGAATTCGGCGCTTCGGAGTATGCCGAATTCGGCGCCCATCCCGCACAAAGCAGCGGTATTTGGCTTCTTTCATATATTTTCCGTAAAATATATCACATCAAGCCATCCGATGTGCTGGTTGATGTAGGCTGCGGTCTAGGGCGGGTGATTCTATGGTGGCTCAGCCAGCGGTACAACAATAAAATCATCGGCCTCGAAATCGATGAAAAGATTGCTCAAGCCGCCGGAAAACGACTTAATAAATATGAAAATGTGCAAATCATTACCGGCGACGCTGTAGTAAACATCCCTTCGGACGGAACACTCTTCTATCTGTTCAATCCCTTCGGCGCTGATCAAATGAAGCGGTTCAAAGCTCGTCTGGAAGAAATGTTCATTGAAAGGGGAAATGTCACTATCGTATATTATTACTGCCGGCAAATCGAACTCTTCAGAAACGACCCCCTTTGGACTATTGATGAAATCCGGCATCCTGATCTGCCTAAAAACCATAACCCCCCAATGCCCTGGGCAGCGATTATAAAGATGGTTGACAGTTGTCAGTAATCGGTAGTCGGTTGTATGTGGTCGGTTCTCAGTTCACCGTTCACCGTTCACCGTTTACCGTTCTCAGCATTTTGCATTCTACATTTTACATTCTACATTTTACATTTTACATTCTACATTTTACATTTCTTATGCTTTTAGCCATAGACATAGGCAATACCCAGGTAGTGATGGGAGGGTTCGTCGGGGATGAAATGATTGCTTCCTGGAGAATAACTACCATCCCCCAACGGACGGCTGACGAATGCTGGACTCAAGTTATAGCCTTCTGCCAGACCTCTGCCATTCCCATCGATAGATTCACCGATGCGGCGATTTCATCGGTAGTGCCGGAATTGACCCATACTTTCAAACGGATGGCGAAAGACAGGATGCCGGGCGTGGAACCGTTCATCTTCAGACCGGTTGAATATAAGCGAATAGGTATTCAATACCATAATCCGAGTGAAGTGGGCGCTGACCGGATTTGTAATGCCGTAGCCGGATTCAAACGCTTCGGCGGTCCGCTGATAATTGTAGATTTCGGAACCGCCACAACTTTCGATGTGATTGATAAAAACGGTGATTACCTGGGAGGAATCATCGCCCCCGGATTGGAAACCGGGTCAGCCGAACTCCACCGCCGAGCCGCTAAACTCATAAAGGTTGACCTTAAATTCCCCCAGCAAGTTATCGGCAAATCGACCGAAAACAGCATTCAAGCGGGCGTTATGTTCGGAGGCTTGGAAATGATGGATGGGTTGGTGAGGCGGATATGGGCGGAAATCGGAACGGAGTGCAAAGTGATATCTACCGGCGGACTCGCCCCGTTATTGGCTCCGCAAAGTAAGACCATTAGCGAAGTCATCCCTTTCTTGGTCTTGAAAGGACTTAATATCATTTTTAAGCAGGAAAGAGGATGAACCGATTTGTAGCGATAATAATCTTCTTGGCGATAGCGGCCGAAGCGCCCTGCGAAATTATCTTGGATGTGGTCTACCCCCGGTTCGGCGATGACGGCGCTCTGCCGGTTATCGACCAAGTGGATTCATCGTTCGTCTTTGGCTCGGTCGATCCGCCCGGATGTATTGTATTAGTAAACGGTCTGGAAGCCAAGGTCTACCCCAACGGCGCTTTTATGGCTTTTGTGCCGCTGGATTATGAAAGTATGTCCTATAGCGTATATGCTCGTTCTCACACGGATGATGCGATGATTGTCGTCCCCTTCACTTTCCCTGAACCGGTTGCCGCTGATACACTGGACTATACTCTTCCGGTCACACTGGAAGTGACCCACCCCCACGCGGTCATCCGCTATTCGGAAGACTATGGAGTGTATTATATGTTCCCCGTTGAAGGTGCAATCTGTTTCGCCGATAGAATCGATGACAATTTCTTCGGAATTCGCTTGAATGAAGCGGAAAGGGTCTGGATTGAAGATAAATTCGTCGAAGTCCGCCCGGATTTGCCGCTTCCTTCGGTTTCCAGGGTCTATTCGCTGTATGTAGATGATTTCGATTCTGAAGTGCAGCTGGTCATCCCGGTTATGAAACGCCCTTTACATAGGGTTATTGAACTGACCGATCCCCCCCGCCTCCGGGTTATTTTATATGGCTTTGAATCGCATATCGATGTTATTCGCAATAGAACGAGCTATATCCGGGAAGTCCGCTGGGAACAGTTGAACCCTGAAACCCTGGCATTGACCCTTTTTTTGGATAGTCCCCGCAACTGGGGTTATTACGCTGAAATCGATTCAAACGGATATTTCATTTTCAAAGTCAGGAAGCCCCCCCCAACTTCCTTGGAACACCTCCGAATCGCCATCGACCCCGGCCATGGCGGGACTGATTTCGGCGCCATCGGACCGACCCGCTTGAACGAGAAAGAAATCAACCTGATAATCGCCGAAAAACTGGCTCGCATCCTCAACCGAAAAGGGACGGCGGTCTTCCTGACCAGGACTACCGATGAATTCGTCGAGCTTTACGATAGGATGGACAAGGCTTACAAATGGGGAGCCGATTTGTTCATCAGCATCCACAACAACGCGGTTTCGGATGGAGTGAATCCCTTTGAACGCCGCGGAGTTGGAGTATATTATTATCATCCCAATTCATTGGAACTGGCGCGGGCGGTGTACAAACGGCTGTTGGATAAGACGGAGTTGCCCGACGATGGCTTGTATTATGGAAATTTAGCCGTTCCCCGCACCACCACTATGCCTTCGATATTGGTCGAAGCGGCTTACATCATTCATCCTGAAGATGAAATGCTTCTGCGAAACGAAAAATTCAAAAAACGCATCGCCATAGCTATCTACAAGGGAATCAAAGATTTCATCAAAACAACTCAGAGGGAAACCGATAACTGGTAAAACGCTGAATCATCGGATTAATATTCCCCCTAACCCGAACGAGCCGGAACCAAACAGGAATAATGAACAAGGAATAAGGAATATCGAATGACGAACCATCGCGGTTGTGAATATTGCGACATTCCTTGTTCGATATTCGTTATTCAAGAATATCTTCTACCGGAAAAAACACGAATTTCAGAATAAACCTCATTTGCCTGCGGCGCAGCCCGAAGTATGAAAATGACTACTCGGTCCGGCACTACTATCATTTTACATTTTACATTTCCAAGGGAAGGACTATGATTTGGAAGTTGTCTATCTGACTAAAAAAGGATTAACGAAACTGGAAGCGGAACTCCGAAAATATGAAGGGGAAATGCGCCCGCAAGCCTCCCGTAATATGGAAGAAGCTCGCAAACACGGCGATTTGACCGAAAATGCGGAGTACGACGCCGCCAAAGAAGAACTGGCCCGCATCGAAACGCATATATATAAAATACGCCGAAAACTCGCTAATGTTCATCTAATCGACGCCGATAAAATCGGAACCGATAAAGTCCACATCCTCAACAAGGTTGAATTGGAAGACCTCGACAGCGGAACGACTTTTAATTATGTGCTCGTCTCCCCGGAAGAAGTTGAAATTGACAGGAATATGATTTCGGTGAAATCGCCGGTGGGGAAAGCGCTCTTGGGCGGGCGTGTAGGGGAAATTGTGAATTTCACCGTCCCTGCGGGTGAGAAACGATGGAAGATTATTAATATTAATCCCCCCGAATCTTGATTTTTGTTGACTTATATTACATATTTACTCTGAAAATAGGAATTAGGATTTAGGATTTAGGA
>JABMRZ010000085.1 GCA_013202315.1 Candidatus Tariuqbacter arcticus
CGTATTCTCAGAGATTTGTATAAGAGACAGAGGATTCAAAGTAATAAAGTAATGAAGTAATAATTCTGAAAAAATGGTGATATCGACAATTTTTTGTCGATGTCGGTGCAGTAAGCGCCTAAATTCCGTCTTTTCCCTGTGTCTTTAAAGAAAAACTGATTCCAAGGATAACTTAAATGTGCAGGCTGACCATATCCCAAATAGAGGATAAGTACCACTGCGAATGGGTTCTCATCGAAGACCCCGAAACCACCGATACATTGGAGATAAAAAGCGGGAAGGTCCTTTGGCACAGCAAGGACCGAGATGAAGTATATCAAAAATTCGCAGAACTGAGCCCCAAACATTCTGCATTTCTATATATTGGACCGATTAAGGACATAATGGTGTTAAGCTTGTGAAACACTGCTATGATTTTTATCATTCCTCAAACAAATATAGTATTACCTGACAACAACTATTTTTAATCGAAACGGGGGTAAAATCAAATGAGCGATAAGTTATCTATGTCCCAAATAGAGAAGAATTTCCATGACGAATGGGTGCTCATCGAAGACCCCGAAACCACCGACACTTTGCAGATAAAAAGCGGCAAGGTCCTTTGGCATAGCAAAGATGAAGATGAAGTACTGCGAAAATTCGGAGAACTAAGCCCCAAACATTCGGCTATAATATATATTGGTAGAATAATTGATGACAAAGTTATTATTATATGAATTTCCCCTTCGATGCTGAATACCGGCTTATCGTCATTCCCGCCAGAATAATTGGCCCAAAAGGTAGTGTTGGTCTCAATTTCGCTATTGACACCGGGGCTACAAATACTTTATTAAGCCGAAAAATAGCGGAAAAATTAGGGTTTGATTTGGACTCTACCACCAAGAAAGTAATCTTAGTCACCGCTAGTAGAGAAGAATCGGCACCAATAATATCCATTAATACGATTGAAGCGCTCGGACAAAAGGTATTAAATCATTCAGCTATTTGTCATAATCTGCCTCCAGGTCTGAACATTCATGGCTTATTGGGTTTAAATTTCTTCCGCGATAAAAAATTGACCATTGATTTCCGACTGGGCGAAATCAATCTCGAATGAGTAATTACCAAGTTTCAAACTCAGAGTTATTATAATACCGAAAATAGGAGCTGTTAATGCTTCGCCGCCTAAAAACCGACCAAATATTCGCCGCCGCAGTATTCATTATCGGGCTTATAACCTACCTTTCCACCGTTGCCCCCACAACTTCCTTCTGGGACTGCGGTGAATTCATCGCCTGTTCATATACTATGGCGGTGCCTCATCCGCCCGGCTCACCGCTTTTCCTATTGTTAGGCAGGGTTATGAGTATCCTCCCTACCGCATCTGATATCGGTTTTAGGGTTAATCTGCTCTCCGTCCTCTTCTCTTCGTTTTCGCTGATGTTTCTGTATTTAGCCACCGTCCGCTTAATCCGAATGTATCGCGGTCCTGACAAGAGCGGGGAAGACAGCTTCATCGTCGGCGCCGGAGCCTTTATCGGCACACTAATTCTGGGATTTTCATACAGTTTCTGGTTTAACTCGGTGGAAGCGGAAGTCTACTCCGCCAGCACCTTCTTCACCGCCATCGCCCTCTGGTTAATCCTGAAATGGCAGGACTATTCCGACCAGCCCAAAGGCGATAAAATTCTCCTGTTCATCGCCTATACCATCGGGCTCGCCACCGGCATTCACCTGTTGAATCTGCTCGCGTTGTGGGCTCTGTTTATGATAATCTATTTTCACAAGTTCAAATTCACCTGGGCGGGGTTCATTCTGCAGCTTATAATCGCCTCGGTAACCTTTTTCGTCATCTATCCCGGCGTGGTTAAATACATCCCCAGTTCGATGCTGTCGATTTCGGTCTGGGCGCCGGTGATAATCATCATCGCTCTCATCTTCGCCTTGAGATGGTTTCATAACAATAGAAACCGCATCGTTGCCGTCAGCCTCGCAGCTATATTGCTGGTCATCCTCGGATACTCCACATACGGGGTGATTTACATCCGTTCCAGCCTCAACCCCGTCATCGATGAAAACGACCCCGACAATCTGGAGCGATTAGTATATTATATGAATCGCGAACAATACGGCAAAATCGACCCCCTTGACCGAAATCCTTTCAAACACAACTGGGCCGGCAACGCTTGGAGCGGTGAAATAGAAAAATACAAAAACAAAATCAATACCGGCAACAGCGGTTGGATTGAATGGAACTACTTCTGGCGCTATCAAGTTAACTATATGTATAACCGCTATTTTCTCTGGCAGTTCGTAGGAATGAAGGGTGATAATCAGGGAGCGGGGGTCGATTTCACTAAATTCCTTGCCCTTCCATTATTGCTCGGCTTCATCGGAATGGCGGTGCACTTTCAAAGGGACGGCAAACGAGCTTTCGCTATACTCACCCTGTTCGTTATGACCGGGTATGGTGTGATAGTCTACCTGAATCAAGGTCCTCAACCCCGCGAAAGGGACTATTCGTATGTCGGCTCATTCTACGCCTTCGCTATTTGGATAGGCATTGGTGCGTCATACTTATTGGAGCTCGTCAGAAATTACCTGAAAAAATCTCCAAACCTGCGAAAACTCGGTTTATACGCTTCTTCAGCGCTTATCGTCGCTGTCGTCCCCGGCAATATGCTGGTCAAGAATTTCAATATGAGCAAACGGACCGGCAACTATGTCGCCTGGGACTATTCCTACAATATTCTCCAATCCTGCGCCCCGGACGCCATCATCTTCACCAACGGCGACAACGACACCTTCCCCCTCTGGTACCTGCAGGAAGTCGAAGGTGTGCGCAAGGATATTCGGGTGGTGAATCTTTCACTCCTGAACACGGGCTGGTACATCAGACAATTACGCGACCAGGAACCGAAGGTCCCCATCAGCTTCAAAGACGACTATATCGAAAAATACATCGACGCTCACGATATAACCGCCCTTCGGCGCCGCTACTGGCCTGAAGGTAAAAGGGAAGTGTCAATTAAAATCCCCGAAGGAACCTTTCAATGGGAAATGTCCGCCACCACACACCTCATTGTAACGGAAGACGACCCCGGGCACAACAATTTCGTCAGGGTCCAGGATTGGATGATTCTGAATATCATCCAAACTAACCAGAGCAGAAGACCCATATACTTCGCGGTAACCGTGTCGAATACCAATATGATTGGCTTGCGCTCCTATTTGGTGATGGAAGGGTTGGCTTTCAGACTTACCCAGAACGAAGAAAAGAACATCATCGACCCGGAATGCTTGCGGGTGAATATATTTGAAGAATTCGAGGGGCATTATCGCAATTTAGGCAACCCAGAAACATATTTTAACAGCAACATTATCAAGCTTTTACAGAATTACCGCACCGCTTTTCTCCAACTCGCTTTCTACCATTATCAGCAGAGGGAACCGGGGTTAGACCCGTATGTGTCACCATTGCTGCGGATAAGCGATATTGTCAACCCATCAGCTTTTATGGTCAAATTGGCCGATAATGATGATCCCGTTACCAGATATATCAGGGAGAATCTTACTACGGAAGCGCTGCAAAAGCTCCAAATAGAAAAGGATTCCGATTCCCCTTCCAATGCTTTGTTGAAAACTATAGTCGATGAATTGAATAGATTACTCAAAGGGGAAAGCCTTTACAATAAGCGTCGATTCGCGGGAATAGAATTGTCATCTGATATCCAAGAATCGCTCGATAGCAGCCCCAGAGGTGAAAGACTTATTGCACTTAACAGGGCGCTCCTCGAAGAAGCCTATCCGGATGAAATAGCGGAATCGCTTTATATGCCGCTGGAAGGACAATATGTCATATATGATTCCCTCTCCTCCAACGCCAAGGTGAATCTGGTGCTCCGCTGGATGGAAGAAAAAATCCCCGAAGAGACCATCCCTCTGCATAACGAAGACATCAACATACAGATTGGCAAGATATTTTTTGACATCGGCTATCCCGAGGAATTTGAAAAACGGTTGGAAAAACTGGTTGGCCAGACCGATGATTGGCAGAAAAAAATGCGATATGCGGCGATGTATCAGCAATGGCTCAACGATACCGACAAAGCCTCCGCCCTCCTGCTGGAAACCCTTGAACAAGTTCGGGGAAACGACAAAGCTTCAGTCGAAATCGCCGCCCTGCTGGGGAACATCGGCCACACCGAACAAGCTTCGGGAATACTCGACGATATTTTAGCGGTAAATCCTACTGACGACATAAAACTTGATGTCGCCTCCGCATATTATCAACTGCGTATGGATTCTTCAGCCATATTGCTTTACCAGGAAATGCTGGCGCGGAATAGCGCAAATGGTCAAGCGATTGGCGGACTGCTGTCGATTTATGAGCGGATGGGTGATTATCAAAGCGCGCTGGACTTGGTGGACAAATGGCTGAAATACAGTCCCTATGATACTCTTGCCCAGAAGCGGCGAGCGTTTTACCAAAAAATGACCTCCGCGGGGTAATCGATGCCATCCCTTGTCGATGTGATAATCCCTCATTATAAGGGACGAGATAAGTTCCTTAGCTGCCTGACATCGCTCTTTGAAACCGAGTATGATGACTTCAGAGTCATTTTAGTCGATAACTGCAGTTTAGACGGGAGCGCGGCTGAAGCCGAAGGCCTCTATCCCCAGATGAAAGTCATCAGGATGGAGAAGAATCGAGGCTTCGCCGGCGGATGCAACGCGGGAGTGGAAATCAGCGACCGTGAATTCATAGCCCTTCTAAATGACGATACCGAAGTCGAACCCGATTGGCTGACTAAATTGATAGATGTCATCGAATCCGATGAAAAAATCGCGGTTGTACAGCCCAAGCTGCGATGGATGATAGACAAGTCGAAATTCGAATATGCCGGAGCTATGGGGGGGATGATGGATATATTCGGTTTCCCCTATTGCCATGGGAGATTGTTCGAGACTTCCGAAGTCGACAATGGTCAATACGATTGGGTGGATGATATATTCTGGGCTTCCGGCTCCGCCTGCCTGTTCCGAAGACAACTCTATATCGATGCGGGAAGGCTGGATGAAAAATTCTTCGCTCACCAAGAAGAAATCGACCTGAACTGGCGCTTGCAGCTAATGGGATACAGGGTTAAAGCGGTTCCGCAAGCCCTTGTCTACCACTACGCCGGCACAACTTTGCCGCCGGAAAATTTTATGAAGAAATATATGAATCACCGCAACAGCATTATGCTCTTGTTAAAGAATTATCAGCTTAGAACATTATGCTGGGTCCTTCCTATCAGGATATTCCTGGAATTAGCGGCGGTGTTTCTGGCGGTGAAGCAGCGCGATTACAAGCGAATTGTGGCGATTTTCCGAGGGGGATTGTGGAATATGACTAATCTTCCGCATATGTTGAAAGCGCGGAAATTTGTGAAGCGAATCCGAAAAATCCCCGACCAAGTAATACTCGACCGCCTCTACAAAGGCAGTATAGCCCTGCAGTATTATCTCTTTGGGAAACGGACATATCTGCAATTATTCCCTGTTGACAAGAAAGAGGTAAAGGGGGAGATTAAATAGCTAGCCAAAGATATTTGATATTTGATATTTGATTTTAGAACCGAAAACCGAAAACAGAGAACAGAGAACAGAGGACAGAGAACAGCGAACAGAGAACAGAGAGCA
>JABMRZ010000007.1 GCA_013202315.1 Candidatus Tariuqbacter arcticus
ATATTTCGCTCGCAAGAATTTACCGGGCGTCCAATGTTGCAATTTTTCTATTGAATCCTTATTTTATCTATCCGGCAATACCCTAACCCGGACGAGCCGAAACCAAATACGAAATCCGAAACAAATTCAAAACTCAAAATTCAAAATTCAAAACTAATAAGACTGATACTTGGCACTTGACACTTGGCACTTAAAAATATTTTTTTATTTGAAAAAAAAACTTGACTTTTAACTAATTTATTTGTAGTATTTATTACAGGAGATATTTTTAACGGTATAGTATTAGTCAATATTCGTTTATACTGTTGTTATTTATAGACTAATGCTATTCAATGGATTATGTGTGAGAACAACTCCGTAGTTCTTAGAGGTAAATACGCACTTTTTATAAACCTTTTAGCTTTATTTCTGCCTTGAAAGGAGGTGGTTATTCCACAACATAATTGATTTTGTTTTGTAATTATTCTAAAAACAACTATTCATCCTATGAGGAGGAATGAAAATGAAATTTGCTACTTTCCGCAACTCGCTCCTTTTGGCAATTGTCCTGTCGCTCGGTCTATTCAGCTTGGCTTTCGGGCAATTACCATTGGATATGCAGTCGGAAACAATTATTACCGGTGATTACTCAAATGCTGTCGGTTCGGGAGATTATCTTTATGTCTCAACAACTTATGGCGTAGCCGTATTCGATATTTCAGATCCAACAGACCCTGAAATGGTCGTCCATTACGGCACCGAGGGCGAATGCACCGGACTCGCTTTAAACGAGGACAACCTCTATGTCGCCGACGGTTATAAAGGCGTCCTCTGCCTGGATGTCAGCGACCCGGCGAACCCTGCGGAAGTGTGGGCGACAACTTTGGACGGCAGGGCGAGGAATCTCTCTTTCGGCGATGATATCATCTTTGTCGCTATGGAAGAAGACGGTATCGCTTCACTCGATTTGGAAGGCGTTACCCAGAACACGGCGACTACCATCGACCGCGCGGTTGACATCGAATACTACGATGGATATGTCTATGTCAGCGATAATTCCACCGTGCGTTCCTATGATACCGCTTTAACTTTCATCGATTCATACGGAACCGCCGAAGACTATCACGGCTTGGCGGCGCTGGGCGATGTTCTCTATGTCGCTAATGACATCGATGGTGTCGATAGGCTCAGCATTTCCGCAGGCGCTTTCACTTATATCGGTGTTACCGAATGCGCCTGGGCTATGGATGTCAGCACTGTCGGCGATTACCTCGCTGTCGCCTTGAAGAGTGGCGGCGTTATGGTAATGAGCGCTGCCGGTGTTATCCAAGACACTTACGAAGACAATGCAGGCGATGTGATGGGCGTCTTCGGTATGGATGATCTGGTATACGCCGCAGAGAGCATCAACGGTTTGGAAATCATCGACGCCGCCGCACCTACCGCTTTATCTCTTGAAGGCGCATATACTTTCGCTGGCGGTCCTCGGAATATGGTTTCCGACGGCACCTATGCCTACATCGCCAACCATGAAGGCGGTTTGGTGATAATGGATGTTTCCGACCCCCGCGCTCCCTTTGAAGTCTACAACATTGAAATCGACGGCTGGACTTACGATGTCGACATCGTCGGGACATACATCTATGTAGTTGAATTCTTCAATGGAGTGTATGTCTATGACATTGTTAACCCGTTGAGCCCGGTTATGACCGATTCCGTTTTCATCGGCGTTGGGCCCGATCTTGGCGGGACCCGCGCCTGCGCAACTGACGGCTCAGATTACCTGATTGTCGTTCATTACGATTATGGCATTTACAAATACGACATCTCTACTACACCCGGCGAATTAGTCTATCTTGGAAACGCCGACACCGACGGACATCCCCGCGATGTCAAGGTCGATAATATCAACGACCTCGCCTTCGTCGCCGATTATGACGATGGATGCGATATCTTCGATGTCAGCGTGAACACTCCCAACCCGCTTTCTGAATGGCCTATGGATGTAGTTCGCGCCGTTGATTTCGTTGACGATGTCTTATTTGTCGGCAGCGAAGGTGACGGAATGGATATTGTGGATATTACCGACCCCTCCTTGCCTGTCCTCATTACCAACTATGCCACTGAGGGCGATGTGAACGGTATGGTCTATAGCGGCGATTATGTATTCCTGTGCGGTTGGACCGCCGGGCTGGAAGCGGTGGATGTATCCGATCCTACATTACCTGAACAAGCCGGATATTTCGACACTCACAGCTTGGGGAAAGCCGCCTTCATCGATGAGAACCTGCTCTATTTCGCCGACAGCTATTCATTCTACATTTTCGCCGTTGGCGGTGCTGCCGATGTTTGGCTGCCTGAAATGATCGGCGAACCTGGCGCCAGTGTTGTCATTCCAATTACAGTAAGTGACCTGACCGGACTGGGTGTGGTCGCCTGGCAAGCCGAAATCCTGCTAGACCCGGCTATCATTACCATCGACGGCTATGATGTGGTCGGAACTATATCAGAACCTATGATTATAGCGTGGAATGTAATCGGTGATACCCTGTTCATCGGTGGTTTCGAGACTGTAGCTGTAAGCGGTTCCGGGGTCCTCATCAATATCTTAGCTACTATTGATCCCGGCGCAACCGTTGGCGATGTCACCGACCTAACTTTCAATGAATTCTACTTCAACGAAGGTATCCCCATGGCTTACACCCACGATGGCTGGATCGAAATTATGTCTTTCTACACCATCGATGGTAATGTCAATTATTATATGGGCTCCGGCGACCCGATAGAGGATTTTGAGATGAATATGACCGGCTTCGCCACCCAGACGGTCTACACCGATGTAAATGGTTACTATATTTTTGAAAGCCTCGCGCCTGAATACTATGAAGTTACCCCCAGGAAATGGAATCCGATACACATTTCACCCTTCTTCATCTCCCTCGGCGATGCGGTGATGACCGCTCAATCCGCTGTCGGTATAGTTACCCTGACGCCCAATCAGACTATAGCCGCCGATGTATCGGGCAACGGGATGGTTCAATTCTTTGACGCATCATACATCGCACAGTATGCCGTAGTTCTGATCGAACATTTCCCCGTCGCTGTCACTAATAATACTGATTGGTGGCCCGATCCTCCGAGCAATACTTATGACCCGCTCACCGGAAATGTCACCGATGATTATCTCGGCATCCTTTATGGTGAAGTCACCGGTAACTGGTTCGGCACTATGGTCGCTTCCAACCCGATAGTCGACAATTCACTCATCGGCGAATATGAACTGGACGACGATATGGTCACCATCCCGGTTATGGTCAACGATAATTCGGGAGATGTCTACTTCGCACAGGCGGAATTCCGCTATGACCCCGAACTGCTTGAATTCCAAAACGCTTCCACTACTGAACTCACTGAAAGCTGGGAGCCCGGCGTGAACTTCTTCCATAATGTAGTCGAACCAGGCTACCTTCGAGTCGGCGGTTTCAGCGCCTATCCATTGTCGGGGACTGGCGAGGTGTTCAACCTCACCTTCAAGATTCTGGATGAGAACAGCGTGATTCACTTGAATATGGAGAATTATTTCATCGATGAAGGCGGCAGCCTTTACGACGCCACTATCACCATCGGCGCGCCTTCTTCTTATGCGCTGAAGCAGAATTATCCCAACCCCTTCAACCCTGAGACCACCATCCGCTTCGACATCAAAGAACGCGGTAATGTTACCTTGGTGATTTACAACACCCTGGGTCAGAAAGTGGACACCTTGGTCGATGAAGTATTGGAAGCAGATATATACCACAAGTCATTCGATGGAACGGACTTCGCATCAGGTATCTACTTCTACCAGTTGAAATGCAACGACTTCACCGACACCAAGAAGATGATTCTAATTAAGTAATCGCTGATTATATTTCACTGAGGGCGGCGGTTTAACTCCGCTGCCCTCTAATTTAATTTATTTTTCCCAATTCTTTAATACAAGATAATTTGGGAGGCAGAGCCTTGAAAAAATATTTAATGATTTTTGGTCTGATCCTCGGTATCGCCGGTTTCTCATTTGCGCAGATTCCAATTTCACTGCCCGATGTTACCGCATTACCTGGTGAGTCCTTGTTGATCCCCGTTACCTCCGGAGAAGTTACCGCCGGTGACTTTGTCTATTTTTATCAATTCGGAGTCTACTTCGATCCCGAAGTGATTATCGCTGAAGATCCCGGTTATAACTATACCGGGGCTTTCACTCCTACCGTCTGGTGGAATAGTACCGTTTGTAATATTAGTTATCCCGACTCAATCTTAATCGGTGCATATTCTTTCGCCGCCCCCTTGGTCGGTTCAGGCACATTGGTCAACTTGATGATGCAGGTTCCCGAAACCGCAACTGGAAGCACTGATATATCCTTCTCCTATTTCATGTACAGCGAAGGCACTCCTGCAGTTGTTACCACTAACGGCAGCGTCACGGTTATCACAGCTCTCCCCGCCATCGAGGATCTGGTCATCTCTGTTGACGGTGATGATATCTATCTGGATTGGGGTGTAATCACCGGGGCTAGCGAATATAATGTTTATCGCGAAGCGGTTCCATATTACACTCTCACCACCGTCTGGCAAACAGCCACTACTAACTCATTCATAGATGAGAATGCGATGCTGGATGGTCCCTGGTTTTACATTGTAACCGCCACCAATTGATGGAATTAGACTAAAAATCTTGCACCAGTTTATTTAAGAGCCGATATCATTCATGATATTGGCTCTTTTTTTGCCTTGAAAATAGCGATCAGTATGCATTCCCCCGCGGGAGCGTGGGAACGAGTCGTAAAATATAGTTATGCTTGAGCCTCTTGCATAAGTCATTATTTAACAATATTGTCATTCTGAACGAAGTGAAGA
>JABMRZ010000086.1 GCA_013202315.1 Candidatus Tariuqbacter arcticus
GTCCGTTTTCGCTTCGGCTTCGGGGGGAGCGGTTTTCTTTAGAGTCTTGGACTTCTTGGCTCTTGGTTTCTTTGCCGGTTTTTCGGGTTCTTCAGGTTTAACGAGTTCTACAGCCGGTTTGGGTTTTTCAGGAGGCTTTTCGGCTGTTTCGGTCTTTTCTAGTTCGGAGGTTTCGTCCTTCGTTTTTTCGGCTATAGGTTTCTTTTTGGGTTTGTCAGCGTCTTCGATTTTAGCGGTTTCTTTAGCCGGTTTTTTAGTTTTAGGTTTCTTTATACCTTCCCTTTTTGTAGCATCAGGTTTACCTTCTTGAGTTTTAAGGAATTCTTCGTAGTCGGCTTTTTCTTTTAGGCGTCGCGCTTCGGTAGCGGAGAGTACAATCCTCTTGGCTTCCTTTTCAAATTCCACCACTATCAGCTCCAATTCATCGCCTAAATTCAAACGGCTTCGGATGAATCCTTCTTCATCGCGCCCCAGTTGGGAGTTGGGAACGAATCCTTCTACATTATCGGGTAATACTACGATGACCCCTTTATCAATCAGGCGTACTACTTTACCAGTAGTACTGATGCCGATGGCGTAGGCAGTTTCAAATCTATTCCAGGGGCTGTCTTCAATCTGTTTATGACCTAAGGCGATTCGTCGTTCATTTCGGTCGAATCCGAGGATAACCACATCGATTTTTTGCCCTTTCTTGACGATTTCGCCTGGGTGCCGGACTTTACGGGTCCAAGATAGGTCGGAAATATGCACTAATCCTTCCACCCCTTCCTCCAATTCAACAAAAGCACCGAAGGGCACGAGTTCGCGGACTAGGCCTTGATGTTTGGAGCCGGCGGAATATTTCATTTCCAGCTTTTCCCAGGGGTCGGGTTCAATCTGTTTCATTCCCAGAGAAATTTTACGGTCCGCCACATCCATACTGAGTACCACAGCTTCGATTTCATCTCCGATGGATAGGAGGGTCGACGGGTGTTTAATGTGCTGAGTCCAGGACATTTCCGATACATGAATGAGTCCTTCCACCCCTTTTTCCAGTTCGATGAAAGCGCCGTAGTTGGTAATGGAAACGACTTTCCCGGTTATCTTGGAATTGACGGGATAGCGTTCTTCCAGGCCTTCCCAGGGGTGAGGCTGAAGTTGTTTGTAGCCGATGGACACTCTTTTGCGCACCGGGTCGATGTCGGTGATGATGACGGTGATTTTTTCATCGAGGGAAACGATTTCTGATGGATGGCTGATTCTGCCCCAGGAGAGGTCGGTGATATGCAGAAGTCCATCTACACCTCCGAGGTCGACGAAGACCCCGAAATCGGTGATATTTTTCACCGTGCCTTCCATAACCGCGCCGACATCCATATCGAGGAGGATTTTTTCTCTAACTTCCGCCAGGCTTTCCTCAATCAGGACTTTGTGAGAAAGGACGATGTTTTTACGCAATTCATTGATTTTGACGATTCGGAAGTCCATATCCCGACCGACCAAAGCGTCGAAGTCGCGGATGGGATGAATGTCGATTTGAGAGCCGGGCAGGAAGGCATCGATTCCGAATATGTCCACCACCATACCGCCTTTAATGCGGCGGGTGATTCGCCCTTGGATAACTTCCTGGGTTTCATAGAACCGCAGCATTTTCTCCCAGGTTTCCATAAAATCGGCTTTGCGCTTGGAGAGCACCAGCTGGCCCTCCTGGTCTTCAATCTTGTCTAAGAAGACCGTTATTTCATCTCCGATTTTCAGTGAATCCGGTTCTAAAAATTCATCCAGTGGAATGGTGCCTTCGGCTTTGAAGCCGATGTCCACCGCTATTTCTTTTTCGCCAATGGCGACGATTCTACCCCGGATGAGCTCCCCTTCGCTAATTTCCAAGAGGCTCTTCTCGTAGAGATTGTAAAGCTCTTCGAAATCTTCAGGGTTGTAGACTGGCGCATCATCGAGGGTATCCACGGTGATAACTTCGTCAGGGTCTCTGACAGGTGTTTCTGAGGGTTCGCCATCAGCGGCGATTGAATTGGGAGGGGGCGGCGTCAGTTCGTCCGCCTTCGCTGCATCCAATTCATCGATTGATTTAACTATCTTTTCAGACGGCGGCTGAACCGCTTCAGGCTCCCCGGTTGAATCTTGCTGTGGGGTGGTTTCTTTGATGGATTGATCAGCCGCATCAGTCGAATCCAGCGATTGATTCAGAGAGTTATCAGTCGAATTCGGCTGGGTTTCTGGTTTGTTGTTAGTTTGGTTGTTATTTAATTCTGTCATTAAGTTGTTAAACCTCCTTGTATTTTTCGAACCCTTAGCGGGTTTCTCGATTTCAATAGAACGAAGGTCGATCGAAGTGTTAGTATTGGCGGCGCCCCGATATCAGTCGATTTTTTCCAGAATAGTCGCCGCAGTTTCTTCCAGTTGCCACATTGGGGTTGAAGCGCTGCCGGAAATGCCGATAGCCTCGAATTGTGATAATTCTTCTAGCGGGAGTTCTTCCGGTTTTTCAACGAAGAAAGAATTCGGATTGACCTCCTTGCAGACAGCGAAAAGCACCGTAGTGTTGGAGCTGTGTCTGCCGCCGATGAAGATCAGCGCATCGATGGATTTAGCGAATTCCTGCAGTTCACTTTCGCGTTGGGAGACGAAGGGGCAGATTGCATTATATACCTGTAAAATCGAAACTATATCCACCATTTTCAATCGAAGGGCTTCAAACTTGTCCGGATCGGCAGTGGTTTGGGGAATTAGAAGCGAGGGAACATTTTCGATAAATTCAGGTATGACCTCTTCTATGCTTTGCAATACCTTTCCATTCCCGCCGCAATAACCCAGCAGTCCGATAACTTCCGGATGATACTCTTTACCGAAGATATAGATTTTCCTTTTTTCTTTAACGGCTTGGGCGATTATTTTTTGGGAACGGCGGACATTTTTACAAGTAGCGTCGATTATTTCGATTCCAGCGCTATTCGCTTGTCGATAGATATTAGGGGTTTCGCCGTGAGTGCGAATGAACATAGATTTGCAGGAGACGCCATCAATTTCACCGCAGATTTCCAATCCCAGACTGCACAGGCGTTCCATTTCTCTCGGGTTATGTATGAGCTCTCCCCTGACAAATATTTCATCCCCTTCTTTCAGAGCTTTTTCCACCATTTTAATAGCGCGTTTAACTCCACCGCAAAATCCAGCTTTGGGATCGATTACCACATTCATTTTACATTTCTATGTCAAGGGGCGGGTTGTTAAGTATCAAGCGTAAAGTATCATGTTAAATAGGGTTCGATTGCTGTGAAATCAATCTGCTTGATTTTTAAGTCTAACGATAGCTTTCCTGATTTCTTCGGAGATTCTTTCATAGCGGTCATCCCCTGTGAATCTATCGGCCAAACCATGAATCGATTCGCCGATACGGACGGTTATAGCGCCTCGTTTGAAGAGGTTTTTCTTAAAGGTGTTGGTGCCTTTAATATAAAGGGGCAGTACCGCTGCTTTAGTTTTAGTGACGAAATAGCCGATTCCCCGCTTAAAGGGGAGCATTTCCCCGATGCGGCTGCGGGTGCCTTCGGGAAATATTATCAAAACGCCGTTGGAATTAAGCGCTTCCAAGGATTTCCTCAAAGCCGCCATGTCCAATCCGCTCCTGTTCACGGGGAAGGCATTTAAATATGTGATTAAACGGCTAACTATAGGATTTTTAAACAGTTCCATTTTAGCGGCGAAGTTTGCTTCGCGGTAAAGGGAAACAGCGATGACCGGCGGATCGAGAAAAGCGATATGGTTGCTGGCGACTATAACCGAGCCTGTTGGAGGGAGGTTGTCCTTTCCGATGACTTTAAATCCCGCAATCACGGTCAGCGTTAATCGAACGACGCTATGAACCAGCCAATATCCGAATCTCAATGCCTCTCCAGATATTTTTGCGCCTGGGAAACAATTTCATTCACCACTTCTTCAACGCTCATTTCAGTGGTGTCGATTATCAGCGCATCTCCGGCTTTTCGCAAGGGAGCGACAGGTCTATTTTTATCGCGTTGGTCGCGTTCGAGCAGATCGTTCAGGACGCTGTAATAATCGACTTTCACCCCTCTCTGCTGCAATTCCTTAAATCGGCGGCGCGCTCTTTCTTCGGGGTCGGCGTCCAGGTAGATTTTCACTTCGGCGCCGGGGAAGATGACGGTGCCGATGTCGCGTCCTTCCAGCACCACTCCGCCCTTTTCGCCCATTTTCCTTTGCAGTTCGCCCATCAATTTTCTAACGCCGGGGATTTCGCAGACCGGTCCTACTTTATTAGTTAAAGCCGGAGTGCGGATTTCATCCGACACATCGGTTTCATCAAGCAACGCTCTGAGGTCTCCTCCTTCATAGGCGAACGAAATACTGTGCAGCTTCACCGCCTCGACCAAGGCATCTTCCGCTTCGGGAGGGATGTGGTGCATAACGGAAATCAGGGTCGCCACCCTATACATAGCGCCGGTATCCAGATAGCGGAAATTCAGCTTTGCGGCGGTCAGTTTGGCTACTGTGCTTTTACCTGACCCGGCGGGACCGTCGATAGCGATGACGGGCTTAAGCCTGTGCGATTGGGATTTCAGTCCTTTACCCTCGCGCCCTTTTCTTCTTCGATGAAAATCCAGGAGACCAGCCGTCCGATGTGAAGTTCTTCCTTTGGCTGCCAGTATCCCAAGCCATGATGGTATAGCGAAGATGTGTCTTCCGGGTCGATCGATTTCAGATAATCATCGATTTGATGCAGGCGGTCGAGCCAGACTATCATATTTGCTTCCCGCAGGTCGACCCAGCCGTTGTAGGTCCATTCTTCCAAATTATCGGGAGTTACAGGCAGTTCATCGCTGTATTTGAACACCGGGATTTTCATATCAGGTCCCCGGAGCACTGTGCACCCATCCGGCATTAATATGGGGACGCCGATGGAGATTATTTTACTCCGAAGTTCGCTGTTTTCGGAGATGATTTCGGTCAATTTTCTCGACAATTCGGCGGATTTGAAAGCCATCACGCCAGCCATAGTTTTTCCGGCGAGTTTCAGCAGTTGAGCTTCGTAGAGCAGTTTTGACAGCCGGGGGGGACCGAGGATTTCAAAGGCGACGCTGTCGCAGTCGTGTTCTTTCAGCAGTTCTTCCATCTTGGCGAGAGCGTATTGGCGCATATAGCCGGAGCGATATGTGCTGCCCATAACCGAAGCGTCGAGGGCGCCGATGATATCCCTGCCGGTGTTCCCGCCTTTGATTTCGGTGATGACATACCTAGCGATTTCTTCCGGGGTGACGAACTGCATCTGCCCGAAATTGGTGATGGTGAAGAATTCGCCGTAGGAAAAGATGCCGTTTTCACCGGTGTCGATGTATACAGCTTTCAGGTTGCCGCTCAATGTTGAATATTCGGCTTTCCCACCTTTATTCAGTGTTTCACTTAAGGTGAAGGCTTTTCCGGGCGGGCAGTCGTAGAGGGGGATGGGGCTGCCGTGTCGGAGGATTTCACCGTAGGCGATTTTCTTCCAGGCGATGGCGGTTGCGGGTTTAATTTCTTTAACATTAGGCGCATCGGGAGTGCGCGCCATCAGGAACAACAGCAGTGAATGGGCGCCGGCGAGTGAGGTCTTGCTCAGCAGCACCCTGGAAGGCTTTTCTTCTGAATGGGTGTAGGGGATATTCAAGCCCATACCGCCGGTGCCGCTGGTGCCGACTTTGATGTAGGAAGACACTCCGAACCTGCAGGTGGATTCAAATAGAATCTGGATATGGCGGATGAGTTGAGGGATGTAGGAAGTGCCCAGAAACTTTTCCATTTCGATTCGGAGGTTTTCTCCGGGTTTGCCGTTTTCATCCCAAGCCGCCAATTCCCGTTTCACATGATAGTATCCCGAATAGATATCTTGATAGGCCAGGGCGGTGGCGGAATTCACGCAGTCAACGATGATATTGGGCTGGTATTGCTTGATTATCCGGTAGAGGAAGGAATTTTCCAGTGTTTCCGCATCCAGGACTTCCAGTACATCCTTAAGTAAGATGGCGCGGTTTTCAGGGCTATCCATAATTTCCGAGCGTGACATATCTTTCAATTTTTCCCGGACGAAGAGATTTCCCCATACAGGATGCATCGGCACACCGGAATCGGCGAAATTTTGACAGGCTTCTTCCGCTTCCCATTGGAACAGGGAAGTGATGATGATTTCGGAAGGTTGTTCCTTCAGGACATCTCGGCACACGGCTCTACCGACCAATCCGAAACCCCCTAAAATCATCACCTTTTTGTCTTTAATTTCCATATTGAAGTTGAATTTATTATAAGTATTTTAGTTTTGCAATGAACATAGAAATTATGATTAATTTTTTGTAACATTATAGCTTTCTGAAGTCAAGCGA
>JABMRZ010000087.1 GCA_013202315.1 Candidatus Tariuqbacter arcticus
ATATCGACAATTTTTTGTCGATGTCAGCGCAATAAGCGCCTAAACCCTATTTTCAGGTTAAAAAACGGTAAGTTGTAGGCGATGTATTATGTACCATATGAGGATTTTGCGGCGGCGGTTTTAATCTTAGCGCGGATGACCGCCTTGGTGGTTGTGATGCCGATTTTCGGTTATCGAACGATTCCGGTTCAGGCGAAAGTAGGATTAAGCGTTTTATTGACAATCATAATTTTCCCTCTCGCTAAAATGGGCGCCACTCCCATATCTACGCAGCCGATTGAATTGATTATAATGTTTTTAAGAGAGATTATCATCGGATTAATTCTGGGCTTTGCAGCGACGATAGTCTTTTACGGCGTTCAAATGGCGGGACAAATAGTCGGGATACAGATAGGTTTCGGGATAATCAATGTTATCGATCCGGTTTCCGATGTTCAAATATCGCTGATAGGACAGTTGAATTATTTAATCGCCCTGCTGATTTTTCTGTGTCTGGACGGGCATATGTTTTTAATCCGAGCCCTGGTGATGAGTTATGAATACATTAGTCTGGGCGGAGGCGGGTTCCCTGCGGGGCTTGTGGGAAAAATGAGCGTAATGACGGGAGCGATTTTCGATGTGGCTTTACGGATCGCCGCTCCGATTATGGTTACCCTGTTCATCACCGATGTCGTTTTGGGATTTATGGCGCGGGTAGCGCCTCAGATGAATGTGTTTTTGGTGGGTTTTCCTTTGAAGATTGTGGTCGGTCTTTTAGTGATAACTTTAGTGATATCTTATTTTCCGTATATATTCGGCAAACTCTACCAACTTTATCAGGAAGAAATCGTTCAGATTATCAGGATAATAGGTCATTGAATTACAGAAGGCGGCATTAGAAATCGCCAATACTGTTCAAGTTTATTTGGAAACATCCCTATACAGATTACCGTTTTCGCGGGAGCGACAAGTCAGAAATAAAAAAAATCATATCACTTATTGTAGATATTATGGCGGATTTAATTCATAATTTTGGGGTGGAGATATCGCCCGATGGCAAGTCGGCTTGGCTGAATTGTATAGAGGGGCTCGCGTGTTCTCCTGGGGAGATAATGGATTTATTAAAGGGCGCTGGAGTTGTTAAAGGTATTAATAGCGACAAAGTTGAGAAAGCCGCCCAGGGGCATAAGCTGCTTCGTTCAGAACATATAGCCGATTATATTCTACCTGCGATTGGCCGCGCCGCTCGTTTGGAGTATTTAGTGACTCACGATGTAAAACCGGTCTTGCGGGAAGACGGCACTATGAATTTCCGCGAGATAAATCTAATATTGAATATTAATGATGGTCAGCTATTAGTCCGAAAGGTTCCAGCGGAAGTGGGTGAACCCGGATATTTAGTGACCGGTAAAGAGATTCCGGGGAAGAGGGGGAAGGATATATCCTTGGCTAATTATGTCGGCAAGGGGACGAGAATATCCGAGAATAATCCCAATGTGATTGTGGCGGTGCATGGCGGAGCTTACAAGCAATTTCGTTCGGGTAAAGTGAGTGTGCTTGAACTGTATAATGTAAAGGGGAATGTGGATTATTCGACGGGCAATATTCATTCCGATTCGAGTGTCTCCATCAGCGGTGATGTGGAGGCGGGATTTATGATAGAGTGTGAAGAGGATGTGGCGGTGATGGGTTTGATTGAGAACGCCAATATAGATGTTAAGGGGGATCTCAATGTCAAGCTGGGTATAACCCAGGGAGTCGAGCCGGTGATAGTGGGTGGTGTGTTAAATGCGATGTATATTTATAACCGCACTGTGGTTCAGGCTGGGGAAGCTGATATTCGCGAGATGATTTCCTTTTCTAATCTGTTTATAAAAGGCAAAGTGACCGCCAAGCGAATTGTGGGGGGGGAAGTAGTGGCGAAGGATGATATCTTAGTGGAGATTGCGGGTTCAAATCGACATGAGTCTAAGACTTCATTGACAGCGGGGTTGGATTTGGAAAAGAAGAAACAGCGCGATCAGTTGAAGGAATTACTGTCGGAGAAGATGGAACGACTGCAATCATTAGACCGAGAAATGGATGATTTGAATCGGTGGATGGTTGAGTTTGAGAAGAAATCCGATGAAGTAGTGAGGCAGATTGCGGGAATAGATGATTCGCATATAGGGAAAAAAATCAAGGACAGCATTCAGAAAAAGGTCAGTCGTTTGAACGAATGCAGTCAAGAGATGTTAGATGTCAAAGAATCAGCCGGGAAGTTAAAGAGTGAGGTAGAGGTATTGACTCGGGAATTTGCGAACCCGGCGGCAAAAGTAATAGTGAGTGGAACAGTCTTTGCGGGTGTATCTATCACCATTGGTGAATCGGCGACACTGACTTTGAAAAAGCAGGCGCATAGGATAGTTTTTCAGCTTGATAAGAAGGGACAGATAGTCCAGTTATCGATGCTTGGATGATATTATTATTAAAGGACAGGTAAATTTTACCTATTGAGTTATGGCAGCGGAAGACGCGGAAAAGACAGAACAACCAACTCCAAAACGCATTAAGCGCGCTCGGGAAGAAGGCAATGTTCCCAAGACGGTTGAGCTTAACTCGGCGGCGATTCTTTTAACCGGCAGTATTTTGCTCTATTTCTTGATGGGTGGGTTAATCAGAGATTTTATTTTCTTTTTCGATGTATTCTGGACTGAAATTCCCTATTTTAACTTCACGGTGGATAATCTACAGTGGTATTGCGCGGCGGGGTGTTTGAGGCTGGCGAAGATGCTGGCGCCTTTGCTGTTGGCGCTATTAGTGATAGGAGTGCTCATTAACATATTACAATCGGGTTGGCTGTTCACCACCAAGGCGGTTCAGCCGAAGCTCAGCAAGATCAACCCTTTGAACGGTTTTAAGAGACTGGTAAGCATTCGCGGATTCGTTGAATTGGTGAAGAATATATTGAAGGTTTCACTGGTGGGTTTGGTGGCTTATTGGACGGTGAAAGCAGATTTTGAGGATTTTATTCCGCTGTTAGATCAGAGCTTAGCGCAGATTGTCGGCTTCATTGGGATTTTAACCTTCAAGGTGGCAATACGGACAGCTTTAGTGATACTCTTGTTGGCTATTCTTGATTATATCTGGGTCCGCTATAAATACTTCAAAGATTTAAAGATGACCAAGCAGGAGGTCAAGGAGGAACATCGTCAGTCTGAAGGTCCTCCCGAAATCAAAAGTCATATCAGAAGGATTCAGCTTCGCACCGCGGTCCAGAGGATGATGCGCGAAGTTCCGGCTGCGGAAGTTGTTATAACCAACCCTACACATTTGGCGATTGCTTTGAAATATGAGGGGGAAACGATGTCGGCTCCTATGGTGGTGGCGAAGGGAGCTCGCAAGGTGGCGGAGCGAATCAAGCGAATTGCGATAGAGTATAATGTTCCAATTGTGGAGAATAAACCGCTGGCTCAGTCGCTGTATAAATCGGTTGAAGTAGGAAGCTATATACCGCCTCAATTTTTTGCGGCAGTGGCGGAAGTGTTGGCGTTCGTGTATCGTTTGAAGGGGAAGGAATCGGCGGTCGGCGCTTAGTGGTTGGATGGTGAAATGTAAGATAGTAAATATCTCTGAAAGCGGATTAGTAATAGAATAATCGAGAATTATTGGATATAGGGACTCATGCTCCAGTCTCATATGGTTAGGAATCCATTTCTAAAGAAGTTTTTCACTCAGTCGGATGTGATGCTGGGAGTGGGGATAATTTTCATCATCGTGATGATGATTATTCCCATTCCGACATTCCTGGTGGATTTGCTGCTGGCGCTGAATATTGCGCTGACATTGGTGATTTTGCTGACCACGATTTACAATTTAGAGCCGCTGGAATTTTCCGTTTTTCCGGGATTGCTTCTGGTGATGACTATGTTTCGGCTGGCTTTGAATATCACCACCACTCGCTTGATATTAAGTGAGGGATATGCGGGGAACATCATCGAGGCGTTCGGCGGCTTCGTTATCGGGGGCAATTATGTTGTGGGGGTGATAATCTTCACCATCCTGGTCATCATCAATTTTGTGGTAATCACCAAGGGGAGCGGGCGCATAGCTGAAGTGGCGGCGAGGTTCACTTTGGACGCTATGCCGGGCAAGCAGATGGCGATCGATGCGGATTTAAACAACGGGATTATCGATGAGGACGAAGCCAAGGAGCGGCGTGAGAAGATAACAAAGGAAGCGGATTTTTACGGCGCTATGGACGGTGCGGCGAAGTTTGTTCGAGGGGATGCGGTCGCGGGTATACTCATCACTTTCATCAATATTTTAGGCGGATTCGCAGTCGGTATTTTGCAGCTTGGTATGACTTGGGGGGAGGCGCTGTCTACATTCACGACTTTGACGGTAGGTGATGGTTTGGTGAGTCAGCTTCCGGCTTTGATGATTTCCACTTCAGCTGGTATCATAGTGAGCCGGGCGGCGGCGCGCACTAATCTCGGCGAGGATGTCACCACCCAATTATTCACTCAACACCGGGCTTTGTATATAGTTGCGGGGGTGTTGGCGTTTTTCGCTTTTGTTCCCGGACTGCCGTTCATCCCATTTATGAGTTTGTCAATCTTGTCTTTTCTACTTGCCAGGGTGGTGATGACCAGTACTAGGGAACAGAAGGCGGAGGAGACAGCCAGGGAAGCCGCGGAAGCCAAGCCGTCGGAAGAGCGGGTGGAGGATATGCTCTATCTCGACCCGTTGGAGGTTCAAATAGGTTATGGTTTGATACCTCTGGTGGATCCTGACCAGGGCGGCGATTTGTTGGATCGGATAACTATGCTGCGAAAGCAGTTCGCCACGGAATTGGGGATTGTGATACCGCCGATACGGATAAGAGATAATGTTCAACTGAAGCCGAATCAGTATTTCTTCATAATTCGCGGGAATGAAGTCGGCAGCGGTGAAGTAATGGTGGGGTATTATTTAGCGATGAATCCGGGTGATGCGATTGGTGAGATTGAGGGGATCGATACGGAAGAGCCGACTTACGGTCTTCCCGCCAAGTGGATAACCCCTGCGCAGAAGGATAGGGCGGAATTGAACAACTGGACGGTCATTGAACCTTCGGCGGTGTTGGCGACGCATTTGATGGAAACGCTTCGGTTGAACGCTCATCGGATATTATCGAGGGAATCCGTTCAAAGTCTGCTCGATAATCTTAAGCGGGATAATAAGACGGTAGTGGAAGAATTAGTGCCTGCCGCACTTTCAGTCGGGCAGGTTCAAAAAGTACTGCATAATCTGCTGTCGGAAGGAATATCTATACGGGATTTGGTATCGATTCTGGAGACTTTGGGGGATTATGCGAATATGACCAAAGATCCGGAATTATTGACTGAAGCGGTGAGGTCCTCTTTAGGGGAAGCGATCGCTGCTCGGTATCAGGATGAGTCGGGCACCATCAATGCGGTGACGCTTGACCCTCATTTGGAGCAGATGATGAACGAGGGGGTGGCTCAGGCGGCTCAAAAGGGTGAGCAGTATATCCTTCCGCCCGATGTTTTCAGAGCCGTCTATCAGAAGTTGATCGATATTTCAGAAGATATTAAGCGGACCGGCAGGGAGATGATATTGATAACGGCGCCGAATGTCCGCCGATTCCTGCGCAAGTTTGTGGAGCCGTTCCTGCCGCAAGCAGCGGTGCTTTCGTATAGTGAGCTTCCGCCGAAAGTGCAGATAAATTCAGTTAAAATGCTGAGTTTAAAGAATGAAGATTAAGAAGATAGTAGCGCCTACGATGAAGGACGCCCTTCGGCTGGTTAAGCTGGAGTTGGGCGAAGATGCGATTATCCTGAAATCGCGCAAGGTAGCCAAGGGCGGCGCTTTGAGCTTTTTAACTAAGGAGCAGATTGAAGTAACGGCTGCGATCGACCATGAGATCCCTGAGCATTCCACTGGTGAGAATGAGCCTCAGGTTCGCCCGAGTGAAGACGGGGGCAGCATCCGCGACAGGTATTTACTGTATAATATTCGAGACGATGTCGAGAGGATTGACGGGACTTTACAGGAAATCGGTGAGAAGTTGAAATATGATTCAATGCCCGGTCTTCCGGTGGAATTGAACAGATATTTTGTGAATATGGTGGAAAGAGGGGTGGAGAAGCAGCTTGCAGGCAGTATCGTTCAGGAGGTTTATCACGATATACAAGGGAAGGATTTTAATGACCATCTGTTGGTGGGAAAGGCGGTTCAGAGCAAGTTAAGGAGCGAATTTCCGGTTTCGGGACCGATGGTATTCGATGGGGGCAGGCCTAATGTTGTCGCTTTGATAGGTCCGACTGGTGTGGGGAAGACGACCACCATCGCAAAAATCGCTTCTCAGTATAAATTTTTCGCGGGGAAAAAGGTGGCGTTGATTTCGGTTGATACATATCGAATGGCGGCGATTGAACAGCTTCGCACCTTCGCCAGGATAGCTGCGATACAACTGGAGGTAGTTTATCAGCCAAAAGATATGCCCTCGGCGATACAGAAGCACAGCGATAAGGATTTGATTGTCATCGATACCGCCGGCCGTTCGCATAGGGACAGCGAGAAGATGGAGGAATTGGCAGTGTTTATGGCGGCGGCGGATCCTACGGAAATACATTTGACTTTGAGCGCTGGGACAAAGTTTCAGGATCTCTTGGATATAGTAGATCGTTTTCGAGCGGTGCAGTCGAACTTTATATTAATCACCAAATTAGATGAAACCAGCAATTTTGGGAATCTTTTAAATTTAGCTCATCACCGGCCCAAGCCGTTTTCGATGCTCACTATAGGACAGAATGTACCGGATGATATAGCTTTGGCTGACAAAGCCGGCTTGACTCGGTTGATTTTGAGCCGGAGCTTAGAAGAAGCGGTGATACCGAAGGGAATTCATGCTGGATCAAGCGCACAGACTCAGAGAGCTAGCCTTAGCTGAAAGGCATTTAACGAGCGATGGGACCCGCGTCAGCCGCCGGATATCGGTCACCAGCGGTAAAGGAGGGGTGGGTAAATCCAATTTTTCGCTCAATTTTGCTATCTTAGCTGCGAGGCTGGGCAGGAAGGTTCTGCTAATCGATGCGGATACAAATCTTGCCAATTTGGATATTTTGTTAGGTGTTTCACCTAAGTATAATCTGTCTCATGTATTGGCGGGGCTGAAGGGAGTGCGTGATATTTTAGTCGATGGTCCAGAGGGGATTTCGATTTTGCCCGCCGCATCGGGTAATCTGGAACAGGTTTTACATGAAGGGATAGGTTCGGGAGCCATCATTGCGGATTTGAATTCGCTGGAGGATGATTATGATATTGTGGTAATGGATACAGGGGCGGGTGCGTCGCGGACGGTTTTGGATTTTACGCTGTTCTCCGATATAATTGTACTGCTGACCACTTCGGAACCGACATCGATCACCGACGCCTATGCCATGGTAAAATTGATTTCGGCGGAGAAGGCGGATGTGGAAATAAAGTTATTGGTAAATTTAGTCCGCAATAAGCAAGAAGCGGTGGAAGTTTTCGATAAATTGTCCACGGTTATCAATCATTTTCTGAAGATAGAGGTTCACTATTTGGGTTATTTACCTCGCGATATAAGCGTAGAGCGGGCGGTTCATATGCAGGAGCCTTTTATAAACGCATTTCCTAAGTCGCCGGTATCGGTGCAGTTGAAATTCATCGCTCGAAAGCTTATACAGGTTGGTGAGATTCAGGATGACGGGGCTGGTTTGTTTGGAGGCTTCTTTCGCAGGGGAAGTTAGATATTAGGCGCTTACCGCTACGACATCGACAAAAAATTGTCGATATTTCTAATTTTTCAGAACTATTACTTCATTACTTATTTATCTGTTAATCTTTACCCTGTAAATAGGCTGTAGGCTGTGGGCTTTAGTCCACCGACTGATGGTTTCCCCGCTCCCACCTGTCATTCCCGCTCTCCCCACCTGTCATTCCCGCATGGTTTTAGCG
>JABMRZ010000088.1 GCA_013202315.1 Candidatus Tariuqbacter arcticus
AAAAATTAGAAATATCGACAATTTTTTGTCGATGTCGCAGCGGTAAGCGCCTAAACACCAGCCTCCAGCCCCTAAACACCAGCCCTTATTTTATATACCCCAACGCCCGCAGCCTCTTGCGATTCTCTTCACTTAAACCAGCTTCATCGAATTCCGTCGATTGAATCCCCAGACTGTCACAGTAGGCGATGTAAGCCTCCAATTTCGACAGCAATTCTTCCGTCAATTCCGGATAAGAATTGGCGAGGTTGGATTTTTCGCAGGGATCGGCTTCAATATTGTAGAGTTCTATGCCATATTCCGCATCTTTGTAAAGGGTTTTAATTAATTTGAAATTGTCTTTAGACACGGCATAGACTCTTTCCCAGGGCAGTTCTTCCCTGAATACCTCCACTTCACCGAAATAGTGCCCTCTGTTATTAATGAATCGCGCTTCATCACCCGTCAACAGCGGCATCAGTGAAGCCCCGTTCATAGGAACTTGGCAAAATATTCCCGCATAATCAAATATGGTCGGCATTAAATCGATCAGATGAACCTGTTCCGAGATAACCGCACCTGCATATTCGCCCTGCGGAAAGAAAATAACCAGGGGAATATGAATGACTTCGTTGTACATTGTATTGCCGTGATCCCCCATTCCGTGATCGAAGAATTCTTCGCCGTGGTCGGAGGTGAATATAATCACCGATTTATCCCACAAATTCAATTCATGGAAAACCTCGAACAATTCTTCCATTCGCCGGTCATTTTCGGCAATCTCATCGTCATACCGGTTAATAACCGTTTGCACCAATGACTTTCGCCGTACATTCGCCGCCTGCAAGCTGCGCTTTTCAAGGTCTTTCAACGAAGCCCCCCGCGTATCTCGAATCGTCCTTAAATCGTTCAGCGTGAGCCGCGATCCCTTTGAATAGTTCGGTCTGATGGGATAATAGGGATAATGCGGTTCCATATAATGCAGGTAGAGGAAAAACTGCTTGTCGTGGTTTAGTTTGAGCCAGGGGATTACCGACCGGTTCAATGTAGAGGCATCGCCGTAGAGAATATTGCCGTCAACCAATCCCCAGCGGTAGGCATTCTCCAGCAGGATGGGGAATCTTCCAGCCAACAAGGGATGTGGGAACAGCAATTGTTTGTAATCATGACCCCGGATAAATTTGAAATCGTTGAACCCCTGGTCATAATTATAATCGGCGGATACATTGTGATTGGTGGAAATCGCCTTGGAGTAATAACCGTTTATCCCTAAAATCTCCGGCATAGTTTCCAATTCATCGGAAAGCATATCGAAGAAATCCCCGATGCCGTGCATACCGGGAAAAAGACCGGTCAGATACGAAGCCGCAGATGGTTTGGTCCAGGAAGAAGCCGCCCAAGCATTTTTAAAGACAACCCCGTCTGAACTGCGCGCATCGATATTAGGCGTCGTATCTCGTTCATATCCATAAAGACTCAGGTGGTCAGCCCTCAGGGCGTCGACGACGATGAAGATTATATTCGGCGGTTTATCAGTATTCCTTTCATACTCGCCGTCGATGCAAACATCCGTCATTTTATAGACCGCCATCCGCCATAGTCCCACACCAGCCGCCAAGAAGACCAACCCTATCGCTAACCACCGCCAGTCTTTTCGGGATTTGAAGCTCCCCGGCAGCGACCGGCGGCATTTCTTCCCACACCACATCACCAGTCCTAATATGCCCATCGAAAAGAGCAACGCCATCCAAAACCATCCGATTCCTGCTGCGCGGTATTGATCCGAAATATAGGGGTTAAATTTTATTTTGAGGTGAATTATCAGGAAGACGGTTATCATCCACGCCGCTGCGGCGCACCGGAAGTTCGCAGTTGAAAGGTCGATACCCTTCCCCCTTTGCAGGATTTTCAGTGCAGCCCAATAAATCAATAACAGCGCCCCGCCCCAAGCCAGGAACATTAAAGCCTTACCCTTGTCAGACTCCGGCAGAACAGACGAGGGTATTATTCCATATCCCAAATAAAAGAGCACTAAGAAGGTCAAGAGTAGAAATACCCGGCCGCTTATCGGCTTAATATTGCGTTCCCGCTCTTTTGTGAATATGAATTGAAGAAGACCGAAAAAGAGCCCGGCAATTACGAACATCGACGCATAGACAATGAGCGATGAAAAAAGTTGACCGGAAGTGAAATCTGTTCTGGTCAATGCCAGTGAAGCCGTATCTTCCAACAGCAGGAACAAGACGCCATAAGCCAACCCACATAGAAACCCAATTCTTATGTATCGGAAAAACATCCAGCCCTTTCACTAATTTACTTTGAAAATAGCAATTAGGATTTAGGATTTAGGATTTAGCATTTAGGATTTAGGATTTAAGATTTAGGATTTAGGATTTAGGATT
>JABMRZ010000089.1 GCA_013202315.1 Candidatus Tariuqbacter arcticus
GAAATATCGACAATTTTTTGTCGATGTCAGCGAAATGAGCGCCTAAACCCTATTTTCAGGATAAATGGTCGGTCGCTCCAGTATGAAGGTATTAGTGCTAAATTATCCTTACCTCGCCGCCAACTTACGGCAGCTTGGGGTGAAGGTTGTTTCGGCGGGTATAGAGGAGGATTGCGATTATATTTTCTCCAAGGAAGAGTATTGGCTTAAGAACATATTGAGCGCGATTCCCTTTGAGCCGGATATAATCATATTTATGGATTCATTAAACCGGGCGCTTCCCAAAGGGCTGGAAAATTCACCTTGTCCGCTGGGATTATTCTGTTTGGATTCGACATTGAACCGGTTTTGGCAGAGACCGCTGGCTGAAATATGTGATTTGACGCTATGGGATCAACAGCCTGAAGCTGTGCGGTCGGCGGGGGAGGGTAATAATGCGCAATGGTTTCCACTGGCGGCAGATATATTGATTTATCATCCGTTGGATTTAAATCGCGAATTCGATATAACTTTTATCGGGGGAAGGAATCCGTTGACCCGTTCCAAGCGGGAGAATATCCTCAAGGCTTTGAAGTCGAAGTTCAATCTGCAGATTTTTGATGGTGATCCTCTCTTATCGGCGGTGGCGGCGGCGGAGGTTTACAACCGCAGTCGTTTGGTGTTGAATGAGAATCTATTCCCCGGAGTTAATCTCAGGCTCTTCGAGGCGATGGCGTGCGGAGCGGCTGTTTTGACAGAAGGTGATGTTCCCGGCTTGGATGTTCTATTCAAGGATGGCAGGAGTATCATCGCTTATAATCCTGACAATCTGATGGATAAGGTTTCACATTATTTAACACATGAAGATGAGCGGGCGGAAATTGCCAATGCCGGGAGTGACGAAGTATTGAGGAAGCATTCATTTGAACGCCGGGCGGTGGAATTTATTACCCTTATCAGCAACCCTTCGGTGAGAAATAGTCCTCCGGCATACAAGAAGAAATCGGCTCTGGGTAAGGCGTTTTTGGGATTTGCGTTGAAATGGTATGACAGAGCGCCGGATGCGTTGGAGACCGCCAGAAGAATGCTCGATGAATCCTTGAAAGAACAGACCACTTATGAAGCTCTAGTCAGTTTAGGGAAGGTGTATTGCATAATGGGGGATGCGTATAAGGCGTTGAGTTTGTTTAATGAAGCGACATTGTATTCGGGGGAAGATTTTCGAGCATCGCTCTATGCCGGTGAAGTCTCGGCTATGTTGGGCAATCGGGAAGCAGGGAATCGGCACCTTTCTACTGCTGTCGAATTGGCGGGAAAGCAGATGAAAATTGAAAGCTTGCCAGCTTATGAAGGCGCGGGTTTTCACCTTTTCTGGGGTGAAGTTCTAGCGGGAAAGGGCGATATGCTTGAAGCGGGTTTGATGAAATTTCACCTTCCCGCGCCGTTTTGGTCTGCGTTGGAGCATTTTCGGCAGGCGGCGCAATACGATAACCGGTATTGGCTGGAGGTTGGTGATTTGTTGATGAAGTGTTCGGCGCCCGATCAGGCTCTGGAAGCGTATAAGGCGGCGGGCGGGGAGGTCGATGCGGAAAAAATTAAGAAAGCTGAAAAGGGCGCGTATTTAGGATTAGAAGAGAAGCTGATTTCAACGGAAGAACCGATCATCTTGTCGCTTTGTATGATTGTAAAGGATGAAGAGAGGAACTTGGAGGAGTTATTGAGCGCTGTTGGTGATATTCCCGATCAAATAGTAGTGGGGGATACAGGTTCGAGCGATAATAGTTATCAGGTGGCTCAGCGTTTTGGGGCGGAGGTTTTGCGCATTCCCTGGGCGAACGATTTCGCCGTTGCTCGTAATCGGACATTAGATAGGGCTCGCGGGCGCTATATAATTTACCTTGATGGGGATGAACGGCTGAACCCGGGCGAATTCCGGCGGTTCAAGGAGCGAATTCCAAAAGCGGCTAATCAAGTGTTTCTGGTGAAACTTGTGAACCATCAAAATGGCGAAAGCTGTATGCAGAAGCGGGTATTCCCCAATTATCCTGAACTGCGTTTCCGAGGAGCTGTTCACGAACAGATTGTGCCGGATCCGCGGAAATTCAAGTCAATTGCAGCGCCTTTGACGATTAATCATATGGAATATTTGAACGGCTCATCGCTGAAGAAGAAAGCGTGGCGGAATATAAAGATAATCGAGCGAGAGTTGACAGAGAAGCCCCAGGATTTTTACCTGCATTATCACGTTGCGATTTGTCAGCTTAATCTTGATCAGCCTTTGAAAGCGATTGAACATTTACGCAAGGTGGTCTACAATGGGAAAGCTGAAGGCGAAAACCGGGAAATCTTCGAACATTCCATAATACTGCTGGCGAAGGTCTTCAGGCGTTTATCCGACCGGGATATGACAGCGGAGTTATTAAAGGAGCTGGTGAGGGATGTTCCTGAAAGCGCATTGGGTCATTATTATTTAGGAGTGTTGTGTTTTGAGGAGCAGTTGTATGCCGAATGCAGACGGCTGTTGGAGAAATTCTTCCAACTGAAGTTGGAACCGAAGAGGATTCCAGCCGCCGTTGAAAGAATTATCGGTTGGGCGCATTACTATTTAGGGCGGTGTTTAGAACAGGACCAATGTTTTAACAAAGCCGTCGGGGAATATACTCAGGCGCTTGAATTCGCCGATGATTCGGCTAAACTATTGTGTGATTTAGGGAGGGCGTCATATAGGAATAATGATCTTAATGGCGCCAGTAAATACTTGAGATCGTGCATAAAAAACCATCCGAATAACCGGGAAGCGCAGAAGCTTTTAGAAAAAGTGGCAGGGGAGATGGTGAGTGAATAGTAGTTGGCGCTTTGAGCTTGATGTTTAGTGTGAGGATTTAAGTAAACCCTTATGAGAGGGTCTCTTTCGCGAACCCTCTCACAACTTA
>JABMRZ010000090.1 GCA_013202315.1 Candidatus Tariuqbacter arcticus
ATATCGACAATTTTTTGTCGATGTAAGCGCAATAAGCGCCTAACAACATAAATGATATTTCAAAAGTTATTGTTAATTAATGTTTTACGGCAGAGATGAAGATGTTGCTGTTATATCCGCCGAGCTTTGGAATAATGTAGTTTAGGGTTTTTATCGAAATTGCAAAAGGCGAGAAGAATATTTTCCTGAATAGCGAAACATCGGGACGAATATTACCGCCGGCTAATAATTTAAGGGGATTTTCCGCGCGAAAACAGCCGAAATGGACATCGGAGAATCCTGCGGAAGCGAAATCGTCAGCCAATTTTGGGGCGAAGAATCCATGGTAATGCCCCCCCAATGGTTCAAATATCTCATCCATAATGAACGCTTGATAAATCGCTGGGTTTTTAAAACCCCCGATATAGTTTTTTGCGGACTTCAGGAATTGGGCGATTTTCATTCTTCGCAAATATATATCCTTAATCGACGCCTGGAAAAAGCGGTATCCATAGCGGGAATAAGCGGTGGTGGTGAAGAAAACCTTTCCTCCGCTAATCAAGATACGGAACGATTCATTAATTAAAGTCCTATAGTCCTGGATATGTTCCAGGACTTCGGTTGAAAATATATAGTCGAAGCTTTCATCCTTAAACGGCAGGACCGAGGCATCGGCGCAGATTGCGCCAGAGTATCCAATGCTGCGGATATTTTGCAGAGAATCCTGGGAAATATCCATCGCAGCGACATTTCGGCAGAAATTTTTAAGAACAGTATGATAGATCCCTTTTCCAGCACCCAAATCCAATCCTCTTTCGGCGGAAAGGGGGCTGTGCTGCAAGCATAATTTTGATATTACCGGGAAGGATGCTTTTGTCCATTCTTCCAGGTTTTCATAGTAGGCTTCATCATATTCGAAAGTTGGCTTTTCTCGCATAAATGTGGGATGATGATAAGTAATTTGTCGGCTTTTGATAAGCCGACCTACATTTTATAGAACAATTCAGGATTAGAGATAACCTAAATCCCGCAGTTTTTTTTGGGCGGCTTCCTTCTCCTCCGGGGTGGAATAATCCGGCATTTGGCTGTCTTCAGCAGAAGAAGCGAAATATCGGGGTGGATTATTTTCCATAAATTCAGGTGTGAAGAATTCATCCAAGAACCTGCCATCCAGATTGTCCGGTATCGCGCATCCGCATAAATGGAGAATAGTTGGGCATAGGTCGATTATTCCGGGAGCGCCGCTTTTAAAGCCGGGCTTCACTCCATCGCCCTGGATGAAGAATATACCATTCGGTCTATGGTTGCCGGTGCGATAATCATTATAGTGGGGTTCGGTGATAATTCTCCTGCCGTTAAATTTCAATTCCAGATTTTCCACCACTATATTGGGATTCCAGATTATCAACAGATCGGGGACATTATCCAGGTATTCACCGTGGTATACTTGTTCCTTGCGATAGATTTTTTCGACGGCTTTTTCGCCGGTACGGGTATCTTTAACGGAGTATAAGATTTTTTCGATTTGCTTCAGCAGGGGTTCCCGCTGGGAAGGCGGGACAATCCCTTGGGGTTCACGCCCTTGAAGGTTCAGGGTGGGTTCGGCGACGGTGTAGACGGAAGTCCGGCTCCAGTCGACATCCGCCAGGTTTTGATGAGTGAGGGCGAAATTCAGAAGACCTGGGAAATTGGCGATGAGGAAGCGTTTTACCGGTCTGCCGAGGATACCCTGTAAAGCATCGAAAGATTTACCCACCAGGCGCGAGAAAGCTGAACCGTGTTCGTTTTCGTCACCCTTCATTTTCAAGAAGCCGGTCTGTTTCAGGAGCGATTTCAGATGGGGTTCACCCAAGGGATTAGCTCCGTGCCCGTGGTCGGACATTATGATTAGGGTTCCGCCGAATTTACGGTGCAGTTTTTGGGCGGCTTTATCCGCCATTTTATAGACATCGAGCATAGCGCCGCCGAATTTCCGCGCCATTTCGGGGTCGTGTTTAGGATGCCGTGGGTCGATTAGATGCCAGAAATAATGGCTGGCTTGGTCGGCGGCAATCCAAGCGGTAGAGAATAAATCCACCGGGTATTTATCCATCAAATAAGCGCTAAGAGCGAGTTTGTATTCAAAGGTCTTGCGCATCGAATCGACGGCGCCGGCGTAATTTCCCCGATTGATTTCGGCTTTCACGCTGGGGGCGAAGATATGTTTGCCGACCGATTTTACGATTTCTTTCGCCAACTGGGGGGGAAATGTGAATCCCGGAGATGATGTTTTGGGGGTCATCCAGCCAGCCACCTGGATCCCATCGAAAGGTTCAGCGGGGTAAGTAACCGGCATATTGATAATGGCTGAACGAATTCCCTGTTCCGAGGCGATTTTCCAGAATGGGTTCCCGGCGAAGCGGCGTTTGGTGGTCCAGCGCATATTATAAGTATCGACTTCCCGGTAGAGGAAATCGAACATATTGTGCCTTCCGGGATTGAGCCCGGTATAGAAGGAGGGCCAGGCGGAGGCGCTGCCGAAATTGGGGGTTGAGCGGAGCAGTCCCCAGCTTCCATTTTTCATAATTTGGGCGAAATAGGGTAGTTCTCCCGCATCCGTCCATTGTTCAATCAGGGGCATCGCCGCCCCGTCGAATCCGAGGATTAGGACTTTGTTATTCAAAATTCAGTCGAAATATAGAAATTACAATGTAAAATGTAAAATGTAAAATTTAGAAAGTATAATTTAAATGAATTCATCAGCGCTGCGGCAATAACACATTTTTCACCGGGGGCCGGCGGCGGGTTCCGTTTGGGTCAGGAAAGGGATGAAATTCACAATCCCAAGCCAATTTAGAGTTCCGGGTGTATTGCCGTCTCTGATGATGGCGCTGATTTCATCGGGAGAAGTGGTGTTCCAGTAATTATATTCAGCATCGATATCTTCGTCCTGCAGGGGTATTGTTCCCCACATTTGGGCGTAGCTGTATACAGCATAGGGGTTATCGATGAAATTATTATAGTGAGTATGGGGATAAGCGCTGGCGAAGCAGCGCATTCCGTATACACTGTTTCCCACAATGTTATTGTATTGCACTAACAGATTCACCGGGGAACCAGCCTGCATTTCCAAGCCGATGCAATTTCCGTGCACGAGGTTATATTCGAATTGGATCAGGGGTGAATGGTCTTCTTTGAATCCCAAACTGCAGGCTTCAACGATAGTGTCGTAAATCCACCCATTTGTATTATAAACGGCGATACCGATTTCATCGCAACCGGAAACCAATGAGGAATCGATTCGCATATCGGCGCTGCCGCAGAAGCCGTTTCGACAGTCGTAGATGGTGCATCTGCTTATATCAGACAATTGCTGGGTCAAGACAGCAACGCCGGTATAACAGTGCCGGGATATGACATTTCTGAGCGCCGCTTTTCCAGAATTGGCGGATATGCCGGTGTTGGCATATTCCATCAGGGCATATTCGATAGTAGAGACTGAATCGGAATTATTAACTAGGGAAATCCTGTTCCAGTCCGCTGGGGAGAAATCCGGACCGTCGGAAGTGAATCTAATCCAGTTTTCTTCATCGCCGACAGCCATCAATACACCCAGTATGGATATTTTCGATAAAGTCCCGCCGAACAGCACCCATACGCCGGGTTCTACAGTCAGTGTGGCTCCCGCTTCGACCCTGACCGAATCCTGGATAAAATATTGATGCCCCGAAGCCCATATTTCATCGGAGGTTATATAGATGCCGGGATATTGGACAGGAAATAATTCAATCGTTCCCAGATGGTGATTTCCATCGACATTGAAAGGTGGTGAATATCGCCAGCCGAATCCTTCGGCGGTGAAGACGGCGATATAATAACCGCCGGACACACCGGCGATGGTGTAATCTCCGTTTGATGAGCAGGTGGAGGTTTTGATTGGATTTTGCAGCCGGTGGTCGAAAAAGCAGGATTGGTTAATAATCGCTCCGCATTGGGGAAATTCCAGGGAGTAATTTTCGATGCTTGAGGGAATAGCTGCGGGGTTGAATAGGCTCACGGCGGGGGTAATATTGTTCGGATTATCGCTAAGAATCACTTTGCCGGTAACCTCGTTTCCTTCATCTTTACCGCATCCGATTATTATCGAGAGGAGCAGGATGAAGATGATTGTTGATTGTCTGGTATAATGATTCAAATTCCACCCACATAGATAATTTGGCTGCCTTGTCTTTCAAAGCTGAAAGGGGTTTCTGTAAGACCGATGCTTTCGCGCAGGCGCTGTTGATTTTGTCTTTCACAGTAGAATAGAATGAAGCCACCTCCTCCGGCTCCGAGCAATTTACCGCCGAGGGCACCGGCATCCAATCCACGCTGATAATATTCGTTTATCGGCTCTGAGGCGATTAGTGGTGAGAGTTTGCGCTTCAACAGCCAACCCTGGTGTAGGTATTCACCGAAGCGGGCTAAATTTCGTCCGGAGGTTACCGTTTCCCTCAGTTCGAATGCGAGGTCTCGCATCCGCTTAAGGATGTCCATCTTTAGAGCGGTATTTTTCTTTTGACTATTGAGGATGGAATTTGAAGCGCGGGTGATGCCGGTGTAAAACAGAATCAAGTTCGACTGCAATTCAAGCCATACTTCTTTGGACATAATCACCGGATTGACGAAGACGCTTTCGTCGGGTTCAAAGCGGATGTATTGGCAGCCGCCGTAAGCGGCGATATAATGGTCCTGTTTGCCGATGGGCTGTCCGGCTTTTTCGATTTCAATCACCGCCGCATCCCGCGCTAGAGCTTCGGCGGATTTCAGAACACCTTTATAGGCGTAGAGTGCGTTTAATAGTCCAACGGTGAAGCTGGAAGAAGAACCCATCCCAGTGCCGGCGGGGATGTCAGCCATAGAGGTGACTTCGATACCGGAGATGATTCCGGCGTGTTTCAGCGCTTCCCGGACGATGGGATGGCGAATTTCATCGATATGTTCGACCCACTCGGTTTTGGAATAGCTGATTCGCAGGCGATGGTCGAAGCTCTTATTGACGGTGATGAACATATATTTATCGATAGCGGTGGACATCACCGCGCCGTATTCATTTCGATAGAAATCGGGTAAATCGGTGCCCCCTCCGGCGAAACTTATTCTGAATGGGGTGCGGGTTATTATCATAAGTTATTGACTCATCGATGGAGTGTTTATTCGGTTACCCTGAAAATAGGATTTAGGGTTTAGGGGTTAGGGGCTGTTATTTCCGTCCTGCTTATGGGGGAGGAATCCAGCCCTTATTTTCAGAGTAAGGATTTTCCTTCGATAATCGAAGGGGTTTCGATCTCAAATAGTTCGAAGATGGTGGGCAGGAGGTCGATAATTTCAGGCTGCCGGTCAGTCAATCTAAGTCCATCCACATAAAGGAAAGCGTCATCGTAGGTGTGCATACCCACCAATTCGCCTTTAAAGGTTAAAGTATCGCTGGTCAGGTTTCCTTTGAATTCGTAGCCATTCTTGGGAATTACGATAAGGTCCGCCGCTCGGTTGAGATAATCGCCCCGGTAGATTTCTTCACGGTGATAGACTTTATCCACTATTTGTTCACCGGTGTCGGGGTCGGTTATGGCGGCGATTTTTTCCTTTAATTCATAGCATAGATCGGAGTATTCGCTGGCGGGTTCGACGATTCCCGCCCATTCTCTGCCCTTCAAATTGATATAGACCCTTCCGGGAATAAGGCTGTAAGCCCTGGTATCACCGGTGATTTCGATCAAAGATTCCGGCTTTTCCCTGACGAAATCGAGATATCCGTTATCGGTCAGCCATTTATTCAGGAATACTTCTTTTTTCAAGGTGCAGAAGCCGTGGTCGCTCATAACGATTAGTTTAGTCCCGGTGGGGAGGCGGTTTTGGAATTCGCCCAGGTTTCGGTCGATTTGATTGAAGAAATCTTCAAAGCGATGCGCCCATAGTGGGTCATCATTTTCCCAATGCTCCCAGAGGAAATGGCATATACGGTCGGATTCCATAATATGCAGATGGAAATAGTTCCATTCTTCCGAATTCATCAGTTGAAAAGCGGTGAAGACCCTTCGTTCAAGTGTAGTAATCAGGTCCTTCATGAATTTTTCTTTGTCCTTGCGCCCCAGCCAGGCGTCCGCATCGATTCGATAGTTCCATGCTTTAAGTCTATCGGCGTAATTGGGGGGATAGACGCATTTATCAATTTTGGTGGCGAGGAACCCGGAAATCAATATCCCATTCACCCGGCGTGGGGGGTATGTCACCGGAACATTTATAACCACGACTTTTTTGCCGGCTTTGGATAAGTATTCCCATAATGTCCGCGCTCTCATCGCTTTAGAAGTGGGGATGAACATATCGAATGGGTTGGGTTCACGGTCGATGAAACCGAAGATATTGTGCATTCCCGGATTGACTCCGGTCATAAAAGACGACCAGGCCACGGATGATATGGTGGGATAAACCGAATTCATACTGCGGCATCTGCCGGTTTTGAAGAGCTTTTCAAGATTGGGCATAACCCCTTTTTGGGTCATCTTTTCGATGAAAGTGAAGGGTATTCCATCGATGCTGTAAACCGCCACACGGGGGTGTTTGGTCTTTTTAAAAATATTCATATATCGTTAAGCGCTTACCGCTGCAACATCGACAAAAAATTGTCGAAATGAGCACTAAAGTTTTGAGTTTTGAGTTTTGAGTTTTGAATTGAAGTTTCCTACATATCCTTCAATTTCTTTAACATACGAGTTTAAATATATGTTTATATGCTTATTATTCTGAACTTGTTTTTTCAGATTTTCCAATTTGTTCCTGATTTCTTGTCCACTTATATCAAAATGAATATTTCTCAGATTGCCTCCAAGCTCAGCTTCTTTTTCAACAAGATATGTTTGGAACCCGTTGTTTGCTATTGACAGCGCAGCAGTCATACCAGCTACACCTCCCCCAATAACAAGAGCTTGTTGCATTACGTCTGACGCAATTCTTTCAAGAGGACGCTTAAAGCGCGTTTTTGCTACAGTCATTCTGACCAGATCCTTTGCTTTGGATGTAGCCTCTTTAGGCTGTTTCATATGTACCCATGAACACTGGTCACGAATATTTCCCATTTCAAATAGATAAGGATTCAGTCCAGCTTCCTTAATTGTCTCCTGAAATAGGGCCTCGTGTGTTCTCGGAGAACAGGAAGCAACCACCACCCTGTTAAGATTATGCTCTTTAATCTTATCCTTCATGATTTGCTGGGTATCCTGAGAGCATGTATATAAATTCTCATCAGCATACACAACATTCGGAAGTGTTTTTGCATATTCAACAACCTCTTTAACATCCACCACACCGCCAATATTAATACCGCAATGACATACAAAAACACCTATTCTGGGTCCCTGCCCACGGATATCAAGCTCTTTTGGATATGCTTTCTCTTTTATTAATGCACCACGCACA
>JABMRZ010000091.1 GCA_013202315.1 Candidatus Tariuqbacter arcticus
ATGTTACCATTTATTAGTATAAACTGGATTCCCTCTAAAAGCATGCGGGAATGACAGGATAGTGCGGGAATGACAAAGTAGGGATAATTGTTTAGAAATCGCAACCCGCAACTCGCAGCTCGCAGCTTGCAGCTTGCAGCTCGCAGCTTGCAGCTCGCAGCTTGCAGCTCGCAGCTTGCAGCTCGCAGCTTGCAGCTCGCAGCTTGCAGCTTGCAGCTTGCAGCTCGCAGCTCGCAGCTCGCAGCTCGCAGCTTGCAGCTAGCAGCTTGCAGCTCGCAGCCCGCCTCTCGCAACTTGTAGCTTGCAGCTCGCAGCTTGTAGCTCGCAGCTCGCAGCTTGCAGCTATCTTATAACCATCAACTTCCCCGTAGTCGAATCCCCCGCTGGCGTCTTAACCACATAGACATACAATCCATACGCCACATTCTGCCCCTGATGGTTCAACAAATCCCAATAAGTGAACCCTTCCCCGCCGGAACTTTGGTGATGTAAGGTGGTCACTCTATTCCCCGATACGGTGTAAATATAAATATCGCACACCGAAGGGAGATGAGTGAACATCACCTTAGTTTCATAAGGATTCGATTCCAACCCCGAACTGACGATTAACGGGTTGGGCACCACCTTGATGATGGACAAATCCGCTCCGCCGGGAATATCGCTCATCGCCTGGGTGCTGAACTGATATATCAATTGGGAGGTGAATGGCTTATAGGTTTCGATGGTATAAACATCGCCCACCGAAGGAGGAATAGCGTCGGCGGGCCCATTCTGCGTCTTTAAATATATCAAAGACCCGGTTTCATCATCCTCATCGTCCCGCAAGATAAGCATATCGGGCCAAATAGTTCCCGTATTGGGATTGGGATTGTATCCGGCTCCGCCGGGAATCAAATCCCAGCCATAGGGACCCATAATGGTGGTATCCGGGAAATACAAATATAAATCGGAAATCCACAGATGCTGAGTGGCTTCCACCCATTCGCCTCCGGCATTGTAATCCGCCCGTTCCACCTCCAGGTGCGCCCAAATCGTGTCTACGGGTTCCGTACCAAATCCGATAGGGAGTACGGGAATCCGCACCGAATCCTCGGTAACCGTAATCAGCCAATCGTCCAGCCCTTCGACCACTTCCTCGAATGAAGATTGATTCCCCGGATGGCGGTTTTCGGTCCACCAGTCGAAGGTGCTGCTGTCCCCGGTCACCGTTGTCCAGCCCATAGTCCTGATGCCGGCGCCTTCGATATTTTCGGCAATCAGCCTGAACCCATTAACGATGGGGAGGTCATCACCAGTCAAAGGGATGTTCTTGTAATAGAAATCATCCCCGGTCAAGCTGTTTTTGAAATAGAAAGTCCCTTCGGTCAAATCTTCCAAATTCAGGGTCAATTCTTCCGCCATCAGCGAATCTTCCCCCATCATCACCCAATCGCCGGAATCGTTGAAGGTTATCTGATACGAATGGTCGAGCAGTTCATTGGGATCGACGATGACAATTTCCAACTGCCCGTCGGCGATGCGCCCGCCGATTTCGGTCAAGTCCGGGCTCACCCCCGGAGTTAAATTCGATGCTTCCGTCCCCGGAGTTACCGCCACCACATTCATATCATAAACAGACACTCCCAGCGCATTTTCATAACTCGGCTCGGTCACTGAAGGGTCTTCCGGGTCATACACCCCCCGGTCATAGGCGGTGATGCAGTACCACACTTCCACCCCGTTGACCACATCATAATCGGAAAATGAATGTTCCAACCCGGTATCGTCCCCCAGCCAGTTATTGGCAGCGGGGAAATCCGGACCGTAAGCCGGATCCAATCCGGTGACGCTGTCAGCCAAGTCGAACTGCACTATTGGCACCCACCCCACATTATCGCCGTAGAAATTGGTAATAGTTTCGCCCCAGGTTTCTCCGCCGTCCGTGCTTTTATACAGCTTATACCCCTCGAAATCGGCTTCGCCGCTGATAGCATCGATACTAAATTCCGCTATATTATCCCAATAAATATGAACTACCCCGTTTCCCGGAATGGCGGTCAAATGTGGCACCGCAGGGGGACCGGAACCCTGATAGCTCCGTTCATTCGCCATAAAATAAGCGGTTTCGACATTTTCATACAAGTCGGCGGAATCGGCTCCGATGGCGAATACCACAGCGAAATCTACGCTGTCCCCCGAAAACAGGGTGAATGGTCCCGTCCCGAAGGTGAATGTAATCTCAGCGCCGGGAATTTCGCCCGAATCCGGGTCGACTTCCACCCATAACGCCGGATCGTCGAAAGCGGGGTCATCGCCGTGAAAATACCAGTCTATATGTTCCAGCCCCGCCGAAGTGTCGTTCGCCATCATCATTGCGAAATATTCATCATCCACCGGCGAATTATCATCGTGGTAGTAGTGAAAGGAGGTTACCCCAATACCGCCGGGCGTTTCCACCATCCCCATACCGATATACCCAACGGGCCCTTCCCATAAATCTCCAAAGTGGGAGGAATCATCCCGCTGAGCGATGCCGTTATGGTCCCATTTATAGAAAAATGACGGAGTTTCATCGTAAGCCTCCATCGTCCAATATTGAATGTAATCATCGGCGTAGAAATCGGGCTTCAAATCGGCTTGGAAACCGGCGTAGCACGATTCGTAATAATTCGCCCCTTCGTTCTTCAGCCTGAACCGAATGATGATGAAATCATCGGCGTAGGGTCTGCCGTAGCTGTATGCGGTCTGCTCCACGATCAAACCCATATCGTAATCATCGCGGAATACGCTGAATATATCCCGGTCGGACACAAATTCCCCTTCCACGAACAGCCCGGGATTTTCCAGGTTTTCCCGGTAATATCCGGGCCAGGTCGAAACGCCGTCGATAACCGGCCAGGTTTCCCGGATATCGCTGAAGGCTAAAAATGGGGTTACTTCGTCTCCGGCGGTGTTGTAATCGTTCCTAGTCGAATTGAACAGCAGCCCATTGCCGTCATCGAGCGCTTCCCAGCCGAAATCCAACGCCGCTGAACTCTGGTCGTAAATGGAAGACACCACCTGCCCGTCCGCCGCCAGGATGAAATTCACCCCGAAACCGTAATGCTGAACATCCGACCCACTCCTCGGCCAATGAAGAGACGGCGCGCCCAAATGATAATCCGCCAGAATCCCGTAATTGGTGACCAGGTTGGAGAATTCCCCTTTGTCGAGCAGTCCCACACCTCGGTCATTGATCCCCTGGAAATATCGCTGGGGGTCTTTCAGGTTATGCTGTCCCGGAAGGGGGCTGTTCTGCGCCCATAGCAGTGTGGGGATAAGAAGTAATAAGATTATTCGTTTCATATTGGTTTATTTACTTGTTGTTTTGCAATAAGATAAGTATATTAGATATGTGATTTGTGATTTGAGTTAATTTAGGGTCGATTTTGCCGATGTGAGCGTAATTCTTTTGTTATTGAATCAAATTTTTGTTTCAATTCCTGTTCGCAGGCAGGGGCGTTTTCGATTTGACAATTTATGTCTTTTAATTGTTCATTTATTTGGGATAATTGTTTTTTCCTGTTGGCTATTTTTTCCTCAAATTTCTCGATTGATTCATTCAAAGAGGCAATTTCAGGAGACATTTCTTTTAATATTTCCTTGTATTTCAATATCGCCCATTTAAAAGTATCACGTTCTGGAGGCGGAGGATATAATTTCTTATAATCTTTAAAAGGGATTGTTAGATCAAAAATAATCCCGAAACCAAATAATAAGTGTGATAGAAGAATGGGGCCGGTTGAATTATCATATGACAATACTATTTTTAAGCTATCTCCATTTTTATCAATCATAGTGGTGGAGTATGCACCCACAAAGGTGTTTTTGGTTGAATAATAATATTTCCATTTTCTAAATTCATCATTCATGTCGCAAAAAGAAACAACGCACTTTATAAATTCTAATGCATCTTTTGCTTCTATCTTTTCGGTTTTTCGAACCCAGTATTTGTTTATCTTTACATCATATTTAATAATTCTATAACCATTCTTACCGATATAAGTATCCTTCAGCTTTTTCTTGGAACTCTCAAATATTTCATAATTAGACCCTTGGAAAATGGAACCTTTAGTTAAATTATAAAGCCTGATTAGCTCTTTATACTTTTCATATTCATATATATTGTTCAAACTATCATTCATTTTACTCACTTCATTTTCAGAATGTTTGACTACTCCTCTTGCTTCTGACTTCATTTTGATTAAATCATCCCTTTCCGATGAAATTCTGATAAGATTATCTTCAAAGTTTGTTAATTCTATGGAATACTTTGTACTGTCCTCAATTAGCTGTTTCAAGCGGTTTTCCCATCGTTGAAGTTTGATTTCCCTTTCATGAGTTTTGAGCCAATCATCAAAATTGAATATCACGGTTTCTCCATGAGGGACATGTTTGTTTTCTCTATATACCATCCCTTCCTTTTTCATAGTAATGGTATGCAATCCTGCAGGCATATCTTTTAATGTTACAGGCGCCTCTTTTTCTACTTCTGTGCCATCTATAAATATCTTCCATCCCGTTTCAGAAGTAAAAATAGTGAGGACACCCTTGCCAAGAATGATGCCTTCTTCTTCCGTTTCGACCGGTATGAAACTACCTCCTCGGGAAAGCGTGAAGTGGACGGTTCTGACCTCTCCTGCGGGAATATTGATTATTTTTGTTTGTGTGATGAAATTTTCCTTGCGAGCTTCAATCGTATGCTCTCCGGCTGAAATATCCTTGATGATTGGGGTTGTGCCGAAAAATCTCCCATCAAGGTAAATTTTCACTCCCTCTTCATTGGAAGTGATTTCTATGAAACCGGTATCAGCAAAGGCGAGACTTGCAAACAGAACCAAGCAAAATAAAGTTAGGCACTTGAGTAGGTTTTTACTCATTGTTTCCTCCAGTCTTAATAATATTTTATTTATAATAAGTAGAGCCTCTTGAAAAAGTCATTACTTAACAATAATGTCATTCTGAACGAAGTGAAGAATCTCTTCCCAGCGCCGATCGGAAATGAGCATAAAAGGGCCGCAGACGTTGTGTCTGCGGCC
>JABMRZ010000092.1 GCA_013202315.1 Candidatus Tariuqbacter arcticus
GGCACAAAGGACTCAAAGATAAACAAAGCCTTTAATCTCTGAGTAGGGGCGGATTAATAATCCGCCCTGGACAGATCGATGATCTGTCCCTACAATTATGAACATAGGAAAAAACTTTTGGGAATCAGTATATAATAAGCGACAAAAAATAACAGTAACATTTCCTGTAGGGGCAATTCGTGAATTACTCCTACATAGAATTTTTAAATAGATGTTACAACCATAATTCAATTCGAGGGTCAGCGTAAAAATTTTGAAATTCTTTCAATTCATCCTCATAATAATATCAGCGGCGGTAATTTTTTACGGCTGCGCGGAGAATGACGGCAAAGTCGGAGCGGGAATCAACAACCCCGGAATAAACGGGGAAGTGGTGGATACTGTGCTGATTCCCGCAATATTGGACACTTTTTACAGCGTTCAGGTGAATTCCGGGCAGAGCTTTAACCTCTATTTGGGGGAATACGGGGGATTCAAGTCCAAATTCCTGCTTAAGTTCAGCAACTTCATATCATTACCGGACAGTTTTTGCATCGATTCGGCTGAGATTCAACTGCGCACCGGCTCATTTTTCGGCGATTCTACGGCGACCTACCCCGATTTTCAATCCTCAGTTCATCAATTATCGGAAGTCATCCCCAATAACGATTGGTATGAGACGAATGTTACCTGGGACAGTGTTTTGGCTTGGGATGAGGAGAGCATCTTCGATTTCACCATTTCGCAGTCTCCGGACAGCGACAGTGTATCATTCGTCATAGACACATCGATTGTGAATCAATGGATATACGCCGATTCGATCAGCCCCAACACCGGATTGATTTTCGACTATTCGGGGGAGGCTCAATTCGCCCGCCAGTTTCTATCTTCTGAAAATGCTGATACTTCACTAAAGCCTCAGCTAATCTTATATTTCACGCCTTTCGATACGACCGAAGAAGGTTTGTGGGAGGCGGGTGAAGCTGATACGGTTATCAGTTACGCCACCAACGATGTATTCATCGCTTTGGATACGGTTCAATTGGCGAATAACCGGCTGTACATCGGGCGATCGATCGCTTACCGCAGTCTTTTCAGGATGGATTTAAGCGAGTTTTTCCCCACTTTCGGTTATTATATCAACAAGGCGGAATTTGTGATGTTCGCCGATACTGAAAGTCCGCTTTATATGGGGGAACTTTCGACCATAACCGCTTCCAAGCTGGCTGATACATTGTGGATTGCAAATCCAGCTGAAGCGAGTTTCACCACCTATTACGGAGCATCGAGCATACTGTCCGGCGATTCTTTGGCGCTGACCATATCGTCTTTGGTGCGAGAATGGATAGAGGGTCCGGAATTGAATTATGGTTTAGCGGTCCGCTTCAGTATAGAGGGCGGGGCGATGACTCGAATGCCTTTATACACCCCGGAGGAGCCGGATTCCACTAAGAAGCCTTATCTGCATATAATCTATTCAACGGGGGGTAATTAATGCAAGGCTATCGAATCCATATTGTATTAATCTTGTTCATCACAGTGTTGCCGGCGATCGTTTTTTCAGGTTCCATATTTTCCAGCAGCGGGATAGGTTTAGTCAGTCATAATCCCGGCGGCAGAGAAGCGGGAATGGGAATTTTGGGCATCGGATTGGCAGACAGCGGGGCGGTGGGTTCATTGAATCCGGCGCTGTGGGCGGGGACAAATATAACCCGCTTTTCGGGAGGGTTAGGAATGACTCGATTTAGCTCTAAAGATGAATTCACCGATGACCTTTCCGACGATTTCAATCTTCGATTTTTAGCGTTAGGAATATGCCTCAAACCGGGATTGACGCTGGGTTTCAGGTTCTATCCGCAGAGCCGGATAGATTACCGGTGGACTGTGAATAAATGGCTGGGCGATTTGAAGTATGAGGATTTTTATATCGGTAAGGGCGGGGTTACGATTAGTTCGATGATATTAGCGGGACGGCTTTCGCCCAAGATTTGGGCAGGCGGGGGGGTGGATATGATTTTCGGGAATTTAAGCACACTTTGGGGGGTGAATTTCGTCAGCGCTTATATCGCAGACTCTGAATTCACCCTTTCGGATCAGCTCTTTGGCTTGATGCCGAGGATTGGATTTCATTATGCTATCGATGACAAGTCGGCGTTGGGCATATTCGCGGCGGCGGGAACGGATGTCGGCGTCACCGAGGAATACGATTACAGTTATTCCGATTCGACCAGTTCGGTGGATAGGAATCTTCGCTTTCCGCCGGTAGTGGGTGCGGGATATTCGTTTCCCATAAGCAGCCGGGTGAAGGGGTCGATCGATTTCCTCTGGATGGGTTGGAAGCGGGATAATCAGGATATCGGCGAGGCGAGCCGGTTACAGCAGTCGCAGTTTCTGGGATTCGGGATGGAAGTATCGCCTTTGGAAGAGCCGTTAGCTGCTTTCATTCAGAGGCTGGCTTATCGGGCGGGGATAAATTACCGCAATCTGTATTATCAGTATCCCAACGGTCAGACGGTGGGGGAATTTTCATTATCGCTCGGATTGGGGATTCCCTTGAAGAAGAGCGATGGGCGGTTGGATTTTGCGTTTACTTTGGGGAAGCGGGGGGATTTGGAGGTCAACAATGCCGAGGAATTTTATTTCAACTTCGGATTATATATTAATACCGGAGAGAAATGGTTTGTGAGGAAGAAGAGGTATTAGTATAAGTGTTAAAGTATGAAAGTGTGAAAGTGTCAAAGTGTGAAAGTGCCAAGTATCAAGTGCCAAGTATCAAGTATCAATTCAAGGGCGTTCAGTTGAACGCC
>JABMRZ010000093.1 GCA_013202315.1 Candidatus Tariuqbacter arcticus
ATTCTGGGCTGGGAAACCCAGCCCTTACAAGATTGGGACGACAATTAATGTCGCTTATTATAGTTAGTGTTCGAATATTGTCAATAGTGATTTGCGCAAGTAATTATTTCGCTCATTATAACTATGAATTTTAATAGTATGCTCGTATCTTTACTATTCCCATTCCACAGTTGCGGGCGGTTTAGTGGAAACATCATATACAATCCGGTTAATGCCTTCCACTTCGTTAATCAGCCGGTTGGATATTTTCTCCAACAGTTCATACGGTAAAGGCGACCATTGAGCGGTCATAAAATCTTCCGTATCAACCGATCGTAATGCCAACACATACTCGTATGTCCGGGCGTCCCCCATCACTCCAACACTTTTGACCGGCAGCAGCACGCATAAAGCCTGTGATACCTTTTCATACCATCCTGAATCCCTTAGTTCGGAAATGAAAATATCGTCCGCCTTCCTGAGGATTTGCGTCAGCCGGTGGGTTACCTCCCCCAAGATTCTCACCGCTAAACCTGGCCCGGGGAAAGGATGCCGTTTGACGATATTTTCCGGCAGTTTTAGGAGCCGTCCAACTTCCCTCACTTCGTCTTTGAACAATTCCCTCAGTGGTTCAATCAATTCCAACCCCATCGCATCGGGCAGCCCGCCCACATTATGATGGGATTTAATGGTGGCGGAAGGTCCCTTGACAGACACACTTTCAATCACATCCGGGTATAATGTTCCTTGTGCGAGGAATTTCGCTTCATCCCAATCGGAAGCGGCATCTTCGAATACTCGAATGAAGGTTTCGCCGACAATTTTCCGTTTCGATTCCGGTTCTTCCACTCCAGCCAGAGCTTGCAAGAACCTATCGCCCGCATCGATTATACGCACATTCAAGCCCAATTCCCTGATTAGAGTATCTTCCACCACCGCCCGGTCTTCGATTCTGAGCAGACCATTATCAACGAAGATAGGCAGGATCTGTTCCGGAGCTGCGCGCCGCATCAGCATAGCGGTAACCGAGGAATCCACACCGCCTGACAGGGCGACCAACGCCTTTCCATCGCCCAATTGTTTTCTTATTTTATCGACTGCCTGCCTGATGAAATATTCCGGGGTCCAATTCCCTTTAGCGCCGCAGATTTCGAAGGCGAAATTGCGGATTATTCCTGGACCGTCCGGAGTGTGGGTGACTTCCGGGTGAAATTGGACTAAATACAGTCTGCGCTTGGGGTCTTCCATCGCTCCGTATCGCGCGTTCCAGGCAGAAGCGGTATGAATGAATCCCTGCGGCGGATGAATCAAATGGTCGCCGTGGCTCATCCACACCCTTGATTTTTTGCCCAACCCTGCGAATAGGGGCGAATCGGCGAGGATTTCCAATTCCGCCGCTCCATATTCTTTTCTGCCGGCTTTGGCAACCCTGCCTCCGAACATTTTTCCGATAAGGTGCATCCCATAACATATACCCAACACCGGGATTCCTATTTCGAGAAATTCCCGCGAGGGGAGGGGAGGGTTCTTTTCATATACGCTGGCGGGTCCGCCTGAAAATATCAATCCTTTCGGCAGCAGGGTTTTTATCTTCTCTACCGGAGTATTGAACGGATGAATTTCGCAGTAGACCTTCGCTTCGCGCAGTCTGCGGGCGATGAGTTGAGTGTACTGGGAGCCGAAGTCGAGGATGATGATGGTGTCAGGATATTGGGCCAATGTAGTAACATATGTTTAAAATTACATTCTTATTTGTTGGATTCTTCAGCTATTGGTTCTTCTTCAATGGTTGGAGGTTCCATTAAATGGTTTACTTTAATCATATATTTACCGTATTCCTTTCCATTTCTTTCCACTATGACTATTAACTCTCCTGGTGAAGACACTGCAATTCCATCAAACTTAATTATTATTCTAGTTCGATTTTTACCCTGAAAATCCGCTTTGACTGTACTTTCATATAACAACTCCTCATTATTTATTATTTTTACATCAAATTCGATTTCTGTATCATCCTCTATTGTTCTATTAAGTACAAAAAACACAAATATTTTTTTAAGAAAAAGGGGAAAGCCTACAGATCCGATTTCTTCGATAATATTATATACTGTTATGTTGTTAGTGACAACATCGCGGACGATTCCCTCAGCACATAGTAAAGATCTCAGTTCTATCATTTTTTATCTCCTTGTAAATGTTATTTATGCTTTATTTTGAAAGAAATGTTAGTGCTTGGATTCGATGATAAAATTTTATCAACAACTGACACCTTATTTTTTTTATCAATTGCAAACATATTAACTGGCCTGAATGAATTTAAGTAAATATTTCTTATTTCCGAAGACCATTTTAGAGGGTATTCGGCGAGATTTTCAAAGAAACTTCTTACATCTGAGTAATCCTTGAATGTCAAAGCGAATATAATAGCGTATAACCTTATCAAATCGTCGATATTATTCAATCCCTGAGCTGCTACTCCGCTAAATGATTTGATTAATTGAGAAGAACTGTATGTGCTGGCTAATACTTGAACGCTTTGTTCTTCTCTAAAATGCTTGTATAGATATAACGGGGTATTTGCGAATAAATACCACTTTCTAAGCGCATCATAATGTAGGTTAAGATTCATCTTCATCCCAGACTCTATAACACCTTATGTTTGACTTTGAATACTCGTGAATAACGGCGGAATGAATAAATTCATGTCCAGCTCCCCATTTACTGACAATCATTGGAAATCCAAATAGTGATTTTGTCGGTGCGGTGATTACTAAACCGGAATGTTCGATATCACCATCATCACTAAAATACAGTATAATATCACCCGGTAAAACTTCATCAAGAGCAATTAGTTTATATTTATCATCTTTAAGAATTTGATGGATTTCCTGTGAATCAAATATCCCTGTTCTTCGTGAAGCGAATGTCAAACCATGACAGTTATATATCGGAGTTGGGTTATTTCACACTATCGCTTCAGAATATTTTCTCCGTATATCTTCTATTTGCCTTTTGTCCCATAAGGATGACTCGAAAGTCTGATAATTTTTAATGTCATTGCCTTCCCGTGTTTGAAGCGCAATTTCACGATTCTCTTGCTGACCCGGAAGAATTATTTTAGACATGAAAATATTCTCTTAAGCATGTATATTACTTACAAGATTTAAGTTCCAATCTTTAGCCTTCTCGATGAAATTATGATCGGTCAAATCGTAATGAACGGGTGAGATGGAAATGAATCCATCGGCTATCGCCTTGTCATCGGTGCAGCCGCTGTTTTCGTCATACTTCTTATCACCGTCCATCCAATAATATGGGCGTCCTTTAGGGTCGTATCGCTTTTCAAATCGCTCTACATAACGAGATAATCCCTGCCTTGTCCATATATACCCTTTAATTTTGTCTTCTTCCAATGGGGGAACATTCACATTAAGGAATGTCCCCACCGGCAGCCCGTTTTCCAGCACCTTTTGCGCAAGTTTCAAGATAAAATCCGCCGAAGGCTGGAAATTTTTAAAGGTGAAGGAGGTGAGCGATATCGCAATCGAGGGGATGCGGTTCACCGCCCCTTCGGTTGCGGCGGAAACCGTCCCCGAATAGAGGATATCAACCCCGGTGTTAGCGCCTTGATTGATGCCGGAAACTACCAAATCGGGCTTCCTGTCCACGAATTCCGCCAACGCCAGTTTGATGCAGTCCGCCGGGGTTCCGATCACCGCGGTGCCGAACGGTTCACCAAATCTCATCCAGGTGAAAGCCCTGAGCGGATTACGCAGGGTGATGGCATGTCCGACCGCGCTCTGTTCGCTGTCCGGAGCGACCACCTTTACTTCGCCTAATTTAACCATCTGTTCATACAGCGCATACAGACCAGGGGCAAAAATCCCATCGTCATTAGAAAGCAGAATTAGCGGTTTTTGCATTTATGGTACCTTATATTACCCTAAAAACAGGATTTAGGATTTAGGATTTAGGGGTTAGGCGCTTACTGCACCGACATCGATAAAAAATTGTCGATATCGCCAGTTTTTTCAG
>JABMRZ010000094.1 GCA_013202315.1 Candidatus Tariuqbacter arcticus
AAACACCATCAAAATATCGGCGGGTTTAAATAACCCGCCCTACTATCTGTTATGCATTTAGTTATAAGATTTCACCGAAAAGTCTGTGAATTAATCAGGTTAGAAACTATATCCTAAAGTCAGATTATTTTCATTGCTCATCCACGAGTTTGCATCATCGAGGTACATTCTGAAACAATAATCCAGATGGAAATTCTTGAATAAATTCATCGATTCTGTTCCCCAAAAGCCTATACCGAAAGTAAGGGCGTTGTTGGTCACCATAGCGCCTTCAAATTTAGAGGCTTTGATATTATCCATCCCCATTCGAAATCTGTAATTTTTAATTGCAATTTCCCCGCCTATCGATAAGTGGTAATCTTCATTTTCATCGTATCGCAATTGATAGGAAATTGACAAGCAATCCATCCAGGGCAGTAATTTTTTAAAACCCAAAGTTGTGCCAATATCGAGATAATTCCAACCATTTTGAGTATACCCTTCGGAAACATTACCCGGAACCCATTCGATTCCGCCCAGATGCCTGAAACGAGCGCCGGCGAGGACGAAAATTCCGGTTGAAGACCCTTCCTCCGCTCCTGTTCCAACCGACAGCGGTTCACCAATAACTCGATATTGAACGCCCATATCCCAACCGAACGCTATCTCGCTGGTATGGGCGAACATTGTGTGATAGTGGGTTAGAAAATTGAATCCCAGGGATAATCTCTGTTTACTGTAAAGGACATTGGTCGCAAAGGGAATAACAATCAGTATATCCGATTGACCTTCATTATTAAAAGAAGTCATTAGAGGATCTGCGGAAACAGGATCGACCCCAATGACCGACAATCCTGATATATTGAAGTAATACAGAGCCGCTCCGATTGTCGGTTTTTCAAAAATCAGCCATTCTGAGTTCTTAAGCTTATATGTTGCTCCGATATAGAAATACTGACTGTATGGCAAGCCGCTGAATTCCCCTCCCCTGGTGGAAACCTGGTTGGTGAAGAGGGAGATATCCACCTTTTCTCTGGTAATAATCATAGATGGGTTCCATAAAATAGCTTCAGCGCCCCAAGCGTTGACCACTCCGGTGCCTCCCATAGCCAGCGCTTTCGCGCCAATGCCGTGCCTCAATGAGGGGAATGGATCGAGCAGCGCTGAATTAGAATCGGCGAAGCTGTGCTGGTTTCCACTCAATATCAATAGCATTAATAATAATGAGAACGATATTCCTCGCGAATTATTGCGTTCCATATTTACTACTCCTGAAATATTTTGCGCTTTTGAGTACATTTAAGGGCAATGCCGCTTTATCGGGAAAGTGAGGATTGAATACGGCGATGTAGACACCATTTGGCAAGCCGTTGAGTTCTTCCGTATCCAGAATGTAGCGATGCACACCCGGTGCGATGGGACTGGCGGGACCGTTCAAGATAGCGCTTATCCAATTCCTGCCCAAATCCGTAACCTTATCGCCGTTTATGTTATATATTGTAATAATCGGCGCCACAGATAATTGACCGGTATTATAGAGTGTATACTGCAAATAGAGGGGTTCGTTCGGATCCCAGGGGCTGGGATAGAGCAGAGTTTGGACAGGAGTATCCTGCGCCGGGGTATAATTATGTATTAATACTGAGTTATTCCCAGCCAAATCAGCGGCGGAAATCCAAATCCGTAAATCGTCTCCGAAAGAATAATCATAGATGATGAGAGTCAAATTAGGACCGGAGACGATATTGGGGTCGATTTCATAGTATTCTATTACCGGAGTGTCGAGTGTGTCTATTATACTTCCATACTCCCAAACATATATTTTCGCATGGATTGAATCTCCTATCATCCCGCAGGCGTAATACAGCGGCAGGTCATACACGCGGTAATGCAGTTTCAAAGGAGTCCCCGGCCAATATTCGCCGTCGACGAATTCTATATCCGGGGGCTCGAATTCATAGGGAACGGGCGATATGGGAGTCGGAAGCCCATAGAATGCCCTGCCAATAACATTGTTATCGTCTATATCGGCAATTATACCGAGTTGGCAGTTGGGATTGAGATACAGTTTTACTTTAGGTAACAGTTCTCTGAAGCCGCTTCCTTCAACGAAGAACGAATCGCTGATTTCGGTGGAGAAGTACAGCATATTCCCATTAGCTTGATCGAAGTCCGCCCCCTCACTATAGAAATTGGGAACGCTGGCATAAAATACGGAATCGGGTCTCAAGTTGCCGGGATCATTGAAGATTATATCTTCGTTGAAGACTGCGGCTAATTGCCGTTCTGTTCCGCTGTTCGCCTGACCAGAAGCCAATGGGTATATGAAGAATACATCGACATAAGGAGGAGCTATCTCCTGCGTGCCTCCTTGATACGATAGACCATTTAAAGTCATTGTATCCAAGGAAGAACTATTGATGTCGAGATACTTCGACATATATTCCACCGCTGTGCTGGTCTCCACAATCAGTGTATCATAATTAACCACGGTTTGATTGATATAAAAACTAAAATACCAGGTCACAGTAACCGGTTGGAGGTTGGTGACTGTGTCTATAACGGGCGATACGGTGACATTATAGTCGATACCCTCTTCCAAGATAAGGCTGTCACCGCTGAAATATGAATACGCCCGCAGCCTGGGAGTCGACTTGTTCATAAATATCTTGAAGGGGCTGGCTTCATCATTTGATATGACTGCCGTGAACTCCGCCCGGTTCCGCATTGAATCTACAATCACAAAATCAGTGGAATCAACATCGGGGGCGCCCCGCGCTACAATTTCAAACGGAATATTGCCGGTGCATTCCGGGGGAGGCTGGTAAGAATTGATATCCCTGGTGCTGTCTAATACACTGACCGTCAGATTGCAGTTTCCAGCTTGCTCCGTTTTGAATACGGCTTCAAATATTCCGTCCAGCGGAATTTTAACTATATCGCTGCCGGTGTTGCTGATTGTGTTATCATATACAAGATGCACCCAGACCGAGTCGCATTCATACCAGGTGGTTTCGCCGGGGTCTTGTATTTCAGCCGCCGCATCACCTTGGTTTTCTATCGCTACGGGAATTCTGATGTAATTGCCGGTGCATATTGTGTCGGAGTCGAAGGGCTCCGCCCAATAACCGGCAGTAGTATCCGGGGATAATTCACTGATATACAGACTATCCATCACGAGAAGCAGTCGTTCTTCGACGGTGATGTTCAGGTTCGCCTCGGCGGTGTCGACCGCTATCTGTTCTATAAGCGAATTCGCGTCCAAGGGCAGGGAGCTTTCCAAAATTTCCGCATGGAACAACCCTGAATTGAAGGCAATTGTATCCGTGTAGAAAGCAAAAGGCTGGGTCAATGCCGTTCCGTCAATGAGGAAGGGTATGATCATAACCGTATCCGAGTCAAAGCCGCCGGTGTTACCCGAAGACCCGCCAATTTTATCTAAGCCTTTCCCGCCTATATAACCGAATTCCGGCGGTGAAGATGCGCCGCTCATACCGCTGAATATCGGTATTAGGGTTAGAGAATCAGGATAAGAAAAAGCCACTTCTATAGTTTCACCATAGGGCACGCCGTCGACATCGTTGAGATTCAACTGCAAGCTCACAACTACGGTATCGTAAGTGGAAGCGGTGCCGTTTCGGGTGTTGGCGCTCTGGGTGCTGTCATAGTCCATTGAAACCGAGACGACGCAGCGGTCGACCACATGCACCAAAATCGAATCCACATCGATGTACTGGGAGGTGTGATTGACATCGCAGGCGGAATCCACCACCGTCAAATATACATCACCGGCGATTGCGGAAGCCTGAACCTGCCAGGTAACCATGCTGTCCGCAGGATTAGGACTAACCTCAGCGCCGCTGATGATGGTGAAACTAGAGGGAACAATCAAAGTCGCTTCAATCGACGAAAAATCTATCCCATTACCAACTGAAACCCTGGAGTTGACTTCAAACAATAGTTCAGTAGATATTATTGCATCGCCTGTGCAAGGATCGCCTAAATAGATCGAAGCTATACTCAGCACGGCATCCGTAACGATGACCTCTTTGGTGGTATCGGCGAAGCAGGTGGAATCTTCGATTAGAGTCTGGTATGAATTCGCATCGCGAACCGAATCTTCGACTATGGCGACTCTTATATCACCAACTCCGACCGTATCCGCTCTGAATGTCACTTCGTTCAGGGAATCTAAAGGAAACAGCGTTGGATTTGTGAAGTCGTATATACTGAACACTCCAGGATCATAATCGAAGTAAATCCAGACTAAAGTAGTATCGAACCAGACGCCATAGTCAGTATTAATTTGGGCAGGCGCTTCGCCATAGTTGTCAATCTTGAAAGACACTTTGATACTGTCACCCTCCGCCAGGGAATCGGGCGCTTCCGGCAGCGGAATCCAACTGGTGTCACCCCATATAGCGCAGATTATTGCGTCCAATATATGAAGCTCTAACCGTTCTTCCACAACAATATTTTTACTTGCTTGAGCGGTGTCGACCGCTATCTGTTCGGTGAACGAATTCGCATCCAACGGCAGTGAACTCGTGTCTATCTCGGCGATGAAATTAGCTGGACCAAACGGCATCGCGCCGGTCCAGAATGCCAATTGCTGGGTAAGAATCGTATCGTCAATGGTGAAAGTTAGAATTTCGGAGGTGTTGTCCGGATAAGTGAAATCGACCAGGATATCTTGACCGTAAGGAACACCGTCCACATCGTTCAAATTCAAATTTACATTAACGCGGACAGTATCATAGGTGGAAGCGATGCCGTTTTGGGTGCGCTGGCTCATGCTTCCATCCATTTCCATTGAAAGCGAAACTACGCACCGGTCAACTAAAAATACCGGGTGGGAATTTGTATCGGCAAAGAAAACGGCATAGTTGACATCCCAACCTTCAGCATAGATGACTAAATTCGTATCCATCGCAGTCTCAGAGGCTTTGACAGACCAGAATGCTAAACCACCGGGATCGGGAGCTTTTTTCGAATCGCCGATAACCTGGAATCCCTGCGGAACCGCCAGACTGCAGGCAACCGTGGAGAAATTGATAATATCACCGATTGCAAGCTGGGCGTTGATTTCAAATTCCAATTCCGTCGATACTATATCGTTAAAACAGGGGCTGCTCAAATAAGTCGAGGTTATATTGAAATCCAGCGGAAAAATTTCGACCGAATTTGTAGTGTCAGCGAAGCAGGTTGAGTCTTCAATCAAAGTCTGGTATGAATTCGCATCGCGAACCGAATCTTCAACTATGGCGACTCGTATATCGCCGGAGCCAATGGCATCCGCGGTGAAGATTATTTCATTCAGCGAATCAAGCGGAAGCAGGGTCGGGTTCAACACACCATAATGCGTGAATAGGGACTGGTTGTAGTCGAAATAGACCCAAACCGAATCGCTGTAGCGCCAGTCATTATTTTCATAAATCTGCGCCGGCGCATCGCCCCAGTTTTTAATCTCGAATGACACTTTGAAGCTGCTGTTCAGACCGACGGAATCGGGTTCTACTAGCAAAGGTATCCAACCGGTATCGCCTAAAACCGCGGTGATTGCACAGTCTATCACATGTAATTTCAGCCGGTCTTCGACCAATATATTTTTAGTCGCCTGAACGGTGTCGACCGCTATTTGTTCGGTGAGCGAATTCGCATCCAAGGGGAGTGTCGCCATATCTATTACCGCAGTGAAATCTTCCGGACCAAAAGGGTCGGTGTTGGTATAGAATTCCAACTGCTGGGTCAAAGCCGTATCGTTTGCGCTGGATATGGTGAAAGTGAGCGTTTGGGTGGTGTCATCGTCAAAACCGCCGCGATGCCCTCTCAATCCGCCGTTCATTCCATCCAAGCCGCTAACCTGCAGCAGACCTAACTGGTCGGGATAATGGAAATCTACTACTATACTCTCGCCTACAGGTAAACCGTCCACGCCGTTCAAATTCAGGTTCACATCCACGCGAACCGTGTCATAGGTTGAAGCGATTCCGTTGTTGTATGTGCGCTCGCTCTCATTAGCGTCATAGTCCATTGAAACCGAAACGACGCAGCGGTCGACTACATGCACCTGGTGTATATCGTTATCTGTTTTAAGCAGAGTATGATTGAGATTCCATCCTTCGACATCAATCGTCAAATCAGCGTCGCCGCTGTTTTCGGATGCTTGAACCTGCCAGGTAACTATACTGTCAGCGGGATCGGGCAAAACGGTTGCCCCGCTGACGACTGTGAAGCCGGGGGGAACATTCAGGGTCGCCTCGATTGATGAAAAATCAATACCGCCGCCCACAGAAAGCTGAGATTTAACTTCGAATATCAGTTCAGTAGAAATAATGTCGTCCGAACAGGGGGGGGGTAAAAAGGACGATACTATATTCAGAACAGCGTCCGTAACTGTGATCGGATTGGTGGAAGCGGCGAAACAGGTGGTATCTTCAATTACATTTTTCATTGAATTCGCATCGCGGACTTTAGCTTCATGCACAAATACCGATATGCTACCGGCGCCGGTATCTATCGCACAAAAGCGTGCTTCAGACAGGGTATCTAATTTAACTAATATTGTATCAGTAGCCGGTTCTGAGAAATCGAATATGTTATCATCATAATCGAAGTACACCCAGACTGAATCGCTTATTCGCCAATCGGAATAGATTTGCGGCGGCGCCTGTCCCCAATTTTCAACCCTGAAGGACACTTTAAAGGAATCGGATAGAGCGATGGATTCAGGATTAGTCGCCGGAACCCAAACAGCGCCGCTCTTAATCTCGGTTATTTCCGGGTTTATCACATACAGTTCCAGCCGCTCTTCAACCGTGAAGCTCATACTCACCACCGGGGTTTGAACCGCGATCCGGGATGAATGCTGAGGAAACAGGTTGTCTGGGAGCGAATTGTCATCGAAGGGCAATAAGTCTTCATCCACTACCACTTGGAACAAGCCCGCATTCAGGGAGTCTTCTCCGGTATAAAAGTCCAAATATTTCGTTTCTGTATTTTCATTCATCACGAAGAATACCTGCGCGCTGGTGTCGGTATCGAATCCCCAATTATTCCCCTTCAGACCGCCGTCCATTCCGTCCAATTCACCCTGAGATATCAGAGTCAGCTGGTCAGGATAGTAAAAATCCACCCATACGGTATCATCCTCTGGGAAACCGTCAACATCGTTGCAATGAACTGTAACATCAACCCGAACCGTATCATAAGTTGAAACCGTTCCTTCATACCGCGTTCGTTGACTCTCGCTTTCATCAAAAGCTATAGTCACCGAATCGATGCGGGCGCGGAAGTCGACATCGATTTCATGTTCATCTATAACAGAAATAGTGTCTAAATGGGTCAAACTCAATGCTGATGCTTCAATCCTTAAAGTATCATTATTACTTGCTGCGGCAGGCGCTTGAACGAACCAATAAGCCGTGCTGTCAGAAGGATCGGGCGATACCGTTGAATTGTTGATAACAGTGTAGCCTTGGGGAACTGTCAAAGTGGCGGAAACGGTCGAAAAATCGATTCCGCCCACCACGGTGAATGGCGCTTCCACCCTGAATTTCAATTCCGAGGATACAATGTCGTTACTGCAGGGTTCGGTCAGCGAAATCGCGCCCAGATTAAGCTGCGCCTCCATAACTGTTTTAAGGCTGCAAGCGTCTAAAAAACAGGTTAGATCTTCGACAAGCGGATGCAGTGAATTGGCATCTTGAACGCGCTCCTCCATAATGCTCACAATTATACTGTCATTTCCAAGCCCTATAGCTTCAAAAGGTATTTCGATGTCTTCTTCCAGAGCGACTTTCAGCATCCAACTTGTAGTATCGATATTGAATATATTTTGCTGGTAGGTTTCAAAAAATACCCATACGGAATCTTCCGGTTCGTTGAAATCGGGGAAAAGCAGAGCGGGAGCTTCACCATTATTTTCCACACTGAATGATAGCATAAAAAGGTCATCTATGATTAGAGTATCCGGATCGAACACCGGGACCCAATTTTCGCCGACCTTCAGCTTGCTGATATAGGGATCTATTATGTGAAGTTCCAGGCGCTCTTCGACCATAAAGCCCATATTAACTTCGGCGGTGTCGACCGCTATTGGAGATGAATATTGCGCATAGCTCCCGGTATTCGGCAGGGAATTTCCATCCAAAGGCAGGGAACTTTCATCAATCACCGCCCGGAACTGGCCTGCATCAAAAGCCTCGGAACCGGTCGATAGAGTCAACTGCAGAGTCTCACTAATACCACTTATGGAGAAAGTGAGCGTTTGGGTGGTATCGTCATCGAGCCCCCATTTATCTCCTCCTGAACCGCCGGGCATACCGTCCAGCCCGGTTGCGCTTATGAATGTCATTTGGTCCGGATAGTAGAAATCGACCAATACATTTTCTCCGATAGGCGGCAAACCGTCCACATCGTTGAAATTCAGGCTCACATTCACCAGAACCATATCGTAGGTGGAAGCGATGCCGTTCTGGGTGCGCTGGCTCATACTTTCATCCATTATCATAGATACGGAAACGACGGAGCGATCCACCACATAAACCGGATGATAAGTCGAATCGACAATTTGATTGAATTGATTCACATCCCAAGCGGAAACGACGATTTTAAATGAATCGATGAGGACACTATCACCTAAAATAGTATCGGGCGCTTGAATGAACCATGACACTTCACTATTTATATCCGGGTGAACTTCGATGGAATCGAACACTGTAAACAAATCACCATTATATTCCAAGCGTGCTTTCACCGAATCACTTTCAATACCTTGGGACCAAGACAAATCCGCTTTCAGTTCAAATACCAATTCTGTGGAGACCGTATTATCCGAACATGGATCGGTTAACCATACGTTCTCAAAATTTAAATATATATCTTGAGCATCGACGAACAATATACAGTTACCGTTTTCAACTTTAGCGGAATCCTCTGTATTCAATTCTATGGCCGTTCTCAAAGTGTCGCAGAATATGATTATATTATCTCCAAAGTTGGTATCCACCGCTTTGCAAGTCACTTGATATAGGGAATCTACAATCAAATCCTCCCTGATTAATGTATCAACCCAAACAGACTCCGGCAACTTAAGAAATCTTAATGCGGGTTCGGTATAAAATGATGAAGTGAAGGTAACCGCCGCGCTCGGGTCTACTGCCGCTTCACCATAGTTTTCCAAGACATAATTAACATCGAATGGGATTTCAAGCGCATAAGGCAGAGTGGTCTGCGCGGTATCATCCTCAAACCACATATTCAATACCAATCTCGCCGAATCCTGCACCAGGAACCCCCCCCATAGATCCGGCGGGACAATTATGGTGCTACTCACCAGAGAATCGTGCCCGATTACTGTGGGCTTGAAAAGCATTGAGCCAAGCGAATTGCCGGTTGTGTCGACAGTTACCGATATAACTTTAGTGCTACATGCAAGCACATAATTAGGTTCACTGATAATGTTAAACGCATAAGTTGTATCCGGATTCTCCGGAGTCGCCGCAGGCAATATGTCGATTAACAGCGTATCATAAACAAAGATAGCGTTATAATTGTTTTCGTTATGGATATAAATATCCACCTGCCAATCCTGTATCTGTCCTTGAGTAACGGTATCTTGATGAATATCTATCTGTGAAACTTCCATAAAAGGCTCGCTGGCTACAACTAATCCCACATTGTTGGTAGGATCCGCTAAAGTCATTGTTGCAGGGTCGGCGGGATACAGTTCTCTATATGTTACGCTATATTCAAGGTTCACTTCACCCACTATTATGGGTTCAAAACCCACGGTAACACTCAGACTGCAGGTGACAGTATCGGATACCGTGAATATGGTATCTTCTAATGCTGGATAAATCACATCATAGCTGAAATATAGATTAAGCGTCGCTCCCTGGTTATTTTTAAAGCTAAGCGTCAGATTGTCAAAGACCACCGGGCCATACCAATCACTAGTATCACGGCTTAAATCCAGACATAAATTAAAATTTTCACCCTGGGAAACATTAGCGGAATAAGGTTGTGTGATTGTTCCCACGCGAAGCCCTTCAACAGCGGTAAAATGCGTCGGTTCATATAATCGCAGTTGAGAATTGGTGGCTGACAACCCAACTGTATCTATATAATTATACTCATTAATCCCAACAATATTATTAGTACGAATTTCGATAAGACCGACGGGAATGGAATCCGGTTCTTCAATGACCAATTCCCTGGAAATATCAACCGTTGAATTGGCGGGAATGTCAGGGAAATCGTTATTGAAACTGTAAAAATCCGAACTTATTGAATCCCCCCCGCACCACAATGAAACAGCGGGACCAGGATAAAGTGGACCGACATTGGTCAATCCGGTGCCGCCGCTGTTGACAAACGAGAATTCAACCGGAATCTGCCCTGTATAATTGCTGATGAAATTAGTGGAATCGTCATCCAAATCGATGGTGGTGACCACATTCGGCGGAGTATGGATATAATACGGTACTCCCAGCCCGGGGAAGTTAATATTAGCCTGCTCATGATACCCCAAACTATCCGTATAGTAGAGGGTGGTGGTGAATTCAAATTCACCGCTGTCTCCCACAGCCGGTGTGAGTTCCCATTCTATATCAAAATCTTCGCCGCCTGCAATTGTGGCGGCGCTGAAATTGTTGGTGACGGTATCTATCAGATCGCCGCTGCTTCCTTCAAACTCCAGAATTACCGCGTCTATTTCTATCCAGGTATTATTGAGTGGATTGGAAATCGACTGAGTCAATATTATACTGCTCGTAGCGCTGGAGCTGGCGTGATTGGTAGTGGGATATGTGTAAGTCCAGGCGGTCTGCTGGGGCGCAGCAAAATTGTAAATGGCTATCGAATCCGAGAGGGAAAAATCGTATTCGGAATTGAAATCAAGTTCGTCGGTTTGACGGATGTATAAGACAGGGGTTTCATAGCCCGGCTCGAAAGTGAATGACTGCAGTGAGTCGAATTGTAAAGTTACCGTGCTGTCCACCGGAATATCCGTTTCTTCTAGCAAATGCTGTTCATAACCTTCGACATCTAAATAGGTTTCGGTCGAAAGGGTCACCAATAAGTCGCCGCTGTTGACAATATCGATGAAAAGAGAGGCATCACCGCCATTCACATATTGGAGAGGTTCCAATGAATTATCATCGTAAGCCACATAAACCGGTTCAAAAAGGTGGATAGGTTCATCGAATAGAACATCGAAACTATAAGGGCTGCCAATTTCATCCTGCCCCTCAATGGTGATTTTGGGGAAGTAGTCATTTCCAGTCCACAATGTGGAGTAGAAGGTGAAATCTTCGAATGTCAGAGTAACCGTTTCGCCGGGGACGAGGGGATTAGCGGTGGTGGATTGATACTCAGCGAAATCGTCAGCATTGGTCCTATCGGGGTAGAATTTAGCCTCGTTCATAGTAAATTGGAGCGCCCCGGGCAAGTCATCGAGAGCGAAATCGCATACGAAACTAACTCTGTCGCCTATGGTGATCAAATTGGGGGTCAAGTCAGCCGTATCCGCGGATGCGGAGGCTCTGGGATAGATGGTCATATCAGAGAGGATGACGAGAGAGTCATAGGACGCTCCGGGTTCAAGCGTGCGATGCAGATGGAATTTCACATCGGCTGTTGTACTTTCGTTGGGTAGCAATGGTATGGTGATGTTTGGCGCGAAATCGAAAGAATGAGTTCCGCTGCCCTGCCAGACTGACGGGTCAATTGAAGTTGTAACCCAAGTCGTTTCGGAAGGAACAATCACTTCTATATAACTTCCCGCAAGATCATCCGGCAGGTTGAAAGCATCGCTCCACTGCAATGATATTTGATAATTCAATCCACGAGTTACCGCTGTATCAGGAAAAACGAAACTGTTGGGATTGCGGCCGGGGTTGGTGTGCCAGTGAAGTTCGCCTTCTTCCTCCAATACGCCGGTCTGCCAAGTTGTTCCAAACCAGTAATTGCAAGAAGCGCTGACAGTGATATCCTGGCCGCTGGGCAAATCATCCCTAGCGAAAACAGTGAAAGTACCTTCAATTGAATCACCGGCAGAAATGACCGAATTGGGAACTAAATAACTTGTGCCGGTGAAGTAGGAACCCATTGATTCAGGTGTAAACAGTAGTACCAGTTGCTCTAGGGTTAACTCGATACCGCTTTGATTAGTAATTTTAAATTGAACCTGAACGCTGTTGATTCCCGCCCATATTTCCACCGGATCGTCATCAATGGACATAGTTAGAGTGTCGATGGACAGATGGGCGATTTGCACGCTCCCTTCACCCATAGTATAGCCGTTATCTGATTCAGCTATGATGCTTGCCATTCCGCCGGTGGAATCGTTGGCGAGTAAATAGAAGTCCAATACGCCTTCATTATCCGTTTCAATTGTAAGTGTAGTGCCATAACTGCCGCCGAATGATAGATTTCCAATGCTGGTGCTGACCGTAAATGGTTCGTTGGAAGCAGCGATACTGTCCTGGTCGAGGATTGGGGGCGAAGTAATATGACTGTTGTCGTCGAAGACAATTATTTCCGGGTCAACATCGAATATAAACGGGTGCGGGTCGGAATACCAGGGGATTCCATGCTCTATGTAAATCCCGGAAAGCAAATCATCGACGCCATTAATATCCACCGACAGCGATTTATTGCTGAATACGCTATCAGCGTTGTAGGTGAAAAATCCGATGATTGGGTCGGTATCAGCGATATCATAAGGTATAAGCTCATCATAATCCCAGAGAACATCGTACCTGTCCATCACCATTTCCGGGGGAATGGGATTATTATCTTCATCCCAGGCGAAATAGCCGAAATAGAGGGTATCATCGTTGGTGAAAACAGGTAGTGGGGGAACAATGGATGCGCTGTCTATGACAATCTCTACACCTGCGATTTCGCCGGGATAGACAGTAACGGTGTTGGACACGGCAATTAATGAATCTTCGGGGGCGAGTGCATAAGCCGCTTTTATTCTGCCGCCGCCGGGTTCATTGGCTTCGAACTTCCATTTAAGATAAGTATCGCCGACTTCAATAGGTGAAAACTCACCGCCGAAATCACCCTCGACGCTAATTTCCAGATTATCTTGAATCAAACTCGTAATTGTATAAGGATTTGAAAAGAAGTCATATCCGTGAATGTATATATAAACGCTTTCGTCGCAAGTCATAGAATCGTCTCCGAAAACACCGCTCTCCGGGTTTTCGGATTCGAGGATTTTAATTGAGCTTAAATCCGGATTCGAAACAACGGTGACCAACCCGGTCATACCGGACGCATAATCGGGGGCAACCGATGTGGCGGTGAAGTATCCTTCGCCGTTCCCGGTGGCGTTGAAAGTCAATGTTGTAGTCGGATCACCTAAAGGCGGCTCATATAAGCCTGAAAATAGTGGATTTGCGGTGCTTTGAGTTCCCCATGTCGATTCCACTGCTCCCAAGTAATTCCCATGCGGGTCATATCCGATTGAATGTATAACCAAAGTGCTTCCGGCAGCCATAGTAACTGCACCAACGGTATTACCTCCTGGGATTACTTCATACTGAATGGCCAGTTGGGCGATATGTCCATAATCAGGGGTAACGAGCACATTTTCCAAATAATCCTCTTTCCCATCGGCGGAGACCCAAATTTGACCGCTAACCGCTTCCAAGGCAGTGAAATTAGTGGGATTTGAACTCTGCGGATTGAACTCTCCTATTCCTGACGGTTCACAGTGCCAATTTATATTACTGAATTGATAATTTTCTTTATAATTATGCAGTGAATCGAAAGCAAAACAATAGAGCGCAGCAGAATTTCCTGAAATTAATTCCAAAGAGCTGGCTGGCGTGGAAGGTTGGGGAGTCAAATGAATCTCAACAGAGTCCAGGGGAGCGGGAACGATATTAACCGGGCTGATTACATAAGTCAGCCCCTCCGCCTGAACGGTAATGCTGTCACCACCCTGCTTTTCAGCGGTGAACACGGTGGAATCTCCGGTGCCCGGGGTGAAATAGCCTATGATGTCGGGGAAGTCGGACCATACGCCTAAAGCGCCCTGAATTACATTGTCGCAGGAATCGAATACAAATACATATAACGATTTCTGTTCACCAGCAGTTAAATCAAGCTGGGTAATGGAATCCGGAATGCTGATATTGGGCTGCGGCTTGACTACTATGGAGTCGGGGGCTCCAGGCACGACTTCAAACTCTGCATATCCATCTTTGTAGTTGAAGGTAGCCCAAATCTTTGCGTTGGAATGAGTCACATGTGGTGAAATTTCTATTGAAAAAGTATCGTTTATTTGAGTATATGGATATAAATTCACGAATCTCCAATCGGTTGTTCTTAACGCTGTAGAATCGTATTGGTTACCGAAGGTGTCGAATACCACCACATGTAAAAGTAAGATATCATCCGTAGATACGACAGGTGGAATCATAGTGCTGTCCTGCCGGAGAATATAAACAGTATCAATTGCACCAGGTCTCACGGTTATCACTCCGGTTGAATCTTCCAATTCTCCTATGTTAGCTTTAATATACCCCTGACCCGTATACATAGCGGTGAAGGTTATAAGGCTGTCATAGTCTAAGTCTACATTGAAATCACCGATATTATCACCAATAATATCCCAGTAGCCCATTGCAGGCACATTGTTGCCATATTGGTCTTCAACATGCAGCTCCAAATCCCAGGTCCAACCCGCTTGTACACTATCTGGATTGGTAACGCTTCCTCCACCAGGATATTCAAGGATAGTTATATCAGCCGGCGCCCCGGGTTCAACTCTGATATCGCCAGTTTCAACGGGAGAAATGCCGGGCACTGAAGCTCTAATTACTCCAGCAGGCACTACCGCAGTAGTACAGGAATACTCAATCGAATATCCATATTGCGCACTATTTGGCTGTAGACCATAGAGAAAGTTCCATACAGTTCCTGTTAGAATTTGAGCTGTATCCGGCAGTGGATTTCCATAAAAATCATATACATCAACATGCAAGTATAGGGTCAGATCTGTAGTAATGGTATCGGGTACCGGTGTGCCGTTTTCCTGGAGTATAGATGCTTGATATGGGGGCCCGTATGTTACAGTCACATTCCCCGTCACATCACTAAAATCACCCACTTCAACTCTGATTAACCCGGTATCCGCACGCTCGGCGGTGAAAGTAGTTATGGTATCATAAGTGGCGCTGAAACTTCCAAGGCTATCGTCATCTATCCAATTTCCTGATACATTATTGATATGATTGCCGTGCTGGTCTTCGGCGTACACATATAATGTCCAGGGGTCTCCTGCCTGCATTTCGTTGGTAGTTGCTATAGTATTTCCCTCGGTAGTATAAATCCAAATCTCACTTATAGCCCCGGGCTGAATATCAATATGAATACTATCTTCAAGTGTATCTTTAAAAACGGTATGCAGCCAGCCATTAACATAAACAGAATCGTTACTGAAATAGGTAAATTGATGATTCGTGTCAGGATATGATACTTGATTAGGCCAGGGAATGCTCCCCGTTTTAGACCAAACAGTGTTCGTATCTAATGTGTCTTCTGATATGGGATTATTATAAAAATCGAAAGCCTCCACATGAAATATCCGCTCTTCTACTGCGGTGATGGTGATACTATCGGGAACCGGGGTGTTATCTTCCTGCAGCACTTGGAAAGAAACTGCTGGCCCGGGCATAACAGTCACATTCCCCGTTTCATCCCAAATATTAATATCATACTCCGCATTAATCACACTCTCCCCCATATACATAGCGGTGAAAGTAACAGCGCTGCCATAATCCACATCAAAATCACCGATGGATAAGGAGGTAGTCCAATAGCCTTCGACCGCTTCGATGAAATTGCTGTCGCTGTCTGCGCCCTTCAAGTATAAATCCCAAGTTTGCCCTGCAGTGAAATACATATTTTCCTCAACTGGTCCGTCATCGTCCCAAATGGAAACGCTGACCGGCGCCCCGGGGATGATGTCGAAATTATCCGTTGAATCGATTGCGCTACCAAATGTAGCTTTGATATATCCATCGGTCACTGTTAGCGAACATTGATATTGGATTTCGTAACCTGGCATATAAATATTAGGGTAAAAACCACCTAAGAAATCCCAATCTGTAGTTCCAAGCTCATCGGGAGAAAAAACGTTGCCTAACGAATCTAACACTCTTACATGAAGTATAAGAGAGTCGTCAGCAGTGTAGGGACCTGAAACCAGTGTGCTGTCTTCTTGTAGAATTATTAATGTGTATGGATCCCCATGCTCAATATCAATTTCCAGATTATCGGAGATTAGACCATTAATCGTATCACTTACTATAATGTTGGCATTGCCGGCGATTATGGGATGGAAAGAGACGCTTCCTCCGGTTTCCGGCGTGAAAGAACCGCTGTTGCCCGGGACGATTTCCCAAACCGCACTATCCGCCAAACCCGCTTGATTCCCATATACATCGAATTCGTAAGCGAACAGATTTGTGTCAATCCCCGCTGTCAATATGTCGAGGCTGTTGATTGGCTCGCCGTCCTCATCGGTGATTTCGAGATAATAAGCCGCGGCGTGGGTAATAGTAACGGTATATCCGCCCAGGCCTGGGCCAAGAGCAGTGGAATCCCCTGGTAAATAATCATCAAATGTCCCGGAGAATTCATAATAATTTACAGCGGCGCTGTCAGCGCACTGAGTCTGAAAATTAAAGACAATTTCGTCATTTACCAAGGATGGATAAGTATATATAATAATCGTCGTATCACCTTGAATTGCATAATTAACAATCGTAGAATCAGTTGAGTATCCAATAGATGCAGGGTCGGAAAAATATAAAAGGAATTTTGATTCCCCATCTACACTGCATTGGGTTAGAAAAAGCGGATTTCTAAAAGGATTATTAATATTCAACTGGTCCAAAGTGCCTGGTTGTTCGGGCTCGACCGTATAGGTGAATTCCTCCCAGGAACCGGCGGTCGAAGTTATCGGAGTAATCGAAGCTGTGGCGTTTAAAGCTTGATCGGCTAATGCTTCAGAGACCGAAAAAAGCGTCGCCACCAAAACCGCGGCAATGGTAAAAAACGAACTCCTGAACTTGATTTTCAGATTATTCATTGACGACCTCCCGTTTTACCTGGGAAAATACTAACTCCCCGTTGGTGAAGAATTCCAAATGCAATGGGCTGGGGTTCATCCCCCACTCGAATACTTCAAAGGATAATTCTACGACTTCCCACATCGAACCTTCCGCCGCTTGGAAAATCAACCGGTTATCCGGTTGATTCCAGAAGGCGGCGTCATAGCCCGGGCCGACGATTGCAGTATTATCCGCCTTCATCAGGGGCAAGCTTCGTCCGTTTATCGATAACACACGGGGCACGAGTTTATTGCCGGATTCACAGGTTATCACTAAGCTGTCGCACCCTCCTTGAAAATCGGAGTTCATCATCCTTATATGTATCGCGGGATGAACCTGTGCGAAGCTGAAAGGGGGGTGAATCACCAATGAAATGAAGACAAAAGCTATGAGATTTCTCATTTATATCCTCTAACTGTTTATTACGCAACACTATTTCTTTATTTTAACTATTCTGAAACCAATTTTAGGCTTTCGCTTGTAGGGGAATTCACTGTCTCGATTGGCTGAACGGCAGGCAGCGGCGATACTGAGATAGCTTCCGCCCCGGTGGACTTTCCATTTTCCTTCACTGGGGCCTTGGGGATCGGTCATCCGGCCTTCAGAATAAAATCCATACCAATCCTGACACCATTCGCATACATTTCCATGCATATCATACAAGCCGAAATTATTGGCAGGGTAACTCTTTACCCTCGTCGTCTTCAGCGGCACAATTTCTCCCGGGGCACCTGCGAACATCTCTTCCGCATTGAAATTCGCATCATCGGCGCGCAAATCGATGCCGGTGTTGAAACTGCCGGCGGAGCCGGCTCTGCAAGCATATTCCCATTCGGCTTCGGTGGGCAGACGATAATCCTTCCCTGGGTCTAAAGCATTCAAATTATCCAGGAACCTTTGACAATCACGCCAGGAGACCGACTCTACCGGAAGGTCATTCCCTTTGAAATTAGAGGGGTTGCGTCCCATCACACACTCCCACATAAACTGAGTGACTTCCGTAGTCAAAATATAAAAAGGAGAAAGAGTGACAAAGCGCTTCGGTCTTTCGTCCACATAGCTTCCCTCCTCGGTGGTATCGGCGCCCATAACGAAGCTGTTATCGCACCGTATCAGCTTAAATTCCATCGGGGGGATTATAGCTCCATCTATTAACACAAGCATAGAATCAGGCACAGGTTCTGGCAATGGTTCAGGTATAGGTTCAGGTATAGGTTCTGGCAATGGTTCAGGCTCCACTACCGCTTCAGGCTCCGGTTTAATTTCAGGCTCTGGTTCCGGCTCCACTACAACCTCGGGTTCTGGTTCTTCGCCCGGGATCAGGTTCGCCTTTAATTCAACGGTGAGGTTTTCCTCAACTGCGACAATTCCAAAAACTGTTGTATCAGGTCCTACAACTTTAATTCTATGTGATCCTACAGCAACATTGTGAATAGTAATTGGTTGTGTATTAGATACTTTTCCCCATTTATGCATCAAACCATCCAAGAAAACGGTCGCTTCTTCCGGGATATTTGAGGTAACGAGAATACTGCCAATCGGCGCGTCAACATAGATTTCCTCTTCCTCATTTTCTTTAATTAACACTTCTTTTTTCGGAAAAAACAATTGCGCGCTTATTATTTCGATAGTATGTGTGCCGACGCTAAGTTGACAACTAAAAGGTTTATTTTTATTCACTTTATAACGATTTTCAATACCGTCTATGAAAATTGTAAGATTTTCAAAGCTGTTAGTGGATATTAGAATAGTCCCATATTTATCAATTGGCTTAACTTCAAAGACGAAATCTCCCTCAGAAAAACCTTCCATTTTCCCCCAGGTTGGAGTCTGCTCTTTATCTGTGGAATGTTTGACATTTTTAAAGAGATAGACCGCTAATTCATCACCGATAATGTATCCATCTTTGTCCAGATCGCATTCTTCATCTTCAAAAGCTTTTAGGAAATATTTGCAGAAGGGGCTGTGATAATCTCCATCACTGGCTCGTTCACCAGCGCCCCCGGCTGATATCGCCAGGCGTGTGGCTTTTTCGACTCGCCGTGTGATTTCGGGCGGCGGTCTTTTACCTGTTCGAACAACATCGACGAACAACCCACCAAAACAGCAGTCGAATAGGTATATAATATGATTAGCATCAGAATTCTGGGCGATTAACTTGATAGATTCCATAAGAATACAGGTAGATAATAAATCTTCACCTTTGCCGTCTTTAGGAATTATGTATCCTGAAGAAACGCCTGTATGAGGATTCACTTTAGTTTCGCCGTGTCCAGCATAAAAAATCAATATGCGATCCTTCATTCCCTTTTTACTATGAATCTCCTTCATATATTTCTCAATATTTTCGCGAGTGGGTTTATCCTCCGTTTCATCTGTCAGTAAAGTCGTTTTAAATCCCTTTTCTTGCAGCAACTCATTAACGGCGTTAACATCCCTGACAGGATTCCTCAAATCATGCCAATCATCATATTTATTAATTCCAATAAGCAATGCGTAGCTTTCATCGTATAAACGGATGGTCCCATCTTTGGTGACGACATCGTGCAGAGGTTTTACACCCCTGTAATTATCGGAATCCGATGAGTCGGAATATATGATTCCTCTTGTCGGTTGGTCAGCGCAATATACCTTGAAAGGATAGAAAAATAGAATCACAACAATATAAAACAGTATTGGTAGATGTTTCTTATGCATCATAATCATAGTATTATACCAGTTCTATAAATATTTGTCTTTTATTAATTAACTGTATCTCTATATTTTACAATGGATTCCCGCTTTCGCGGGAACGACAATACGGGAGGCGATTTATGAAAATCGCTATAATTGGCGGCTGTCTGATTAGCGATTCTAATGCGCAGAATACCTCCCTTCTTAAATACGCCGTTTAAACTAAGTACAAGCGTAAAGAATCGGTTATTAGGAATTGGAGGAAAATTGATGTGGTAAGCATATATAAAAATTATCGTGGTGTCTGAAGCGCTTCTGAACGATAATAAGTCAATATTTTCCATTGTCTGCGGGCATTATCAAATTGTTGCAACAATATCGAAAAAAGCGCGATTATGACTATAACGGGTTCGTCAATTATTCACTCATCATTTGTATTCTGAAGCAATGAATGACGAATATCGATGAATTTTACTGCCGCGCACCAGCGGGACGGAACCGTCTCTTCAGCGTGAATTGTCGAATGCGGGCAAAGTAATAAGCAAGATTCTGAATTGTAAATTCTTGAATCTGATTGTAAAGTAATTTATAATAATTTTTCTTATTGTCAAGATTTTTTATCGTTTTTTATGAATTTCCTGCAAGTGAGTTGGGTTTTCAATGGCTATTAACTAACACCATTTTGTTATGTAGTTATACCTGCTAAACCTGAATTTTCGCACTTGTGTAAGTAGTATTACTTTGTCAAGTATAGTTGATTTTAGTCTCGACACTTTGTTTATTGTCGGGTATGAAAGCAAAAATTCTAAAAAAGGTTCGCTCCCGACTGGATAAATTCTTAGAGGTTCTCCTCGGAACCATCGGTCGCAGCGAACGGAGTAAGTGGAGAGTCATTTACCTAGAGGGACTACTTTCAGAATCCGAAAGAAAAACAGTCTCGGCAATCTGCTCCCGTACCCCTAAAGGCAACAATCAAGCGGTTCATCATCTCTTACATTCCAGTCCTTGGGACTCGGATAACCTGCATTTGGAAGTCACCAGAATGGGCTTCCCTGAAAGCGTGGATGGGTATAGTCCAAACGCATCGTTAATGGCGTTTGGCTTGCTCTTTGTTTCTTACCTGAATTTGACAAGATTTGCCTTATATGTTGAAATT
>JABMRZ010000095.1 GCA_013202315.1 Candidatus Tariuqbacter arcticus
CCTGAGACTTGAGCCCTGAGACTTGAGACCTGAGACTTGAGACCTGAGACTTATAAATTATGTTTAGAAAAAGAATCTTCTGGGCGATAAAACTGTTAATCGCCCTGATTATATTAGTCGTTTTGGTATCAACTATAAAGCGTGAAGCCATCATCGAAGCTTGGCTCAACGCTGACAAGACCGGGGTGATAGCAGCGCTGTCCCTTTTACCGGTGAACCTTCTCCTGCAGGCGGTAAAATGGCGTTTGCTTCTCACTACTTTAAAGCCTAATACCAGCACGGTTGAAGTGGTGGGCTCATTACTGGTGGGTTTCACGCTCGGTTTAGCAACGCCCGGCAGAGTAGGGGAATTCGCGCGCGCTTTCGCTGTCAGAGACAGGAATCCATTGCAAGTTATGGGATTATCATTAGCCGACAAGTTCTACAATTTGGCTTGCACCGCTCTCTTTGGAGGAATCGCTATCCTGACTCTGCCGGGAATGATTCTTCAACAAAATGTCTATATAATAATTTCCTCCGGATTACTCTATCTAATCGGAGCGTTCATCATTGTCTATTTAGCCGCTCATCCGGGATTCATACGCGGCTTGCTTTACAGCATCAGTCTTATGCTGCCCAAGCGGGATAAGCTGAAAGCGATTATCACCTGTCTGGATGGTATAACTCCCCAGCGCGCTCGAATGGTTTTTACTCTATCGATGCTTTTTTACTTCACTTTCATCGTGCAGTTTTTCTTTCTGGCGAATGCGTTCAGTGATTTAACATTTATCGACGGGATTCGCGGACTTCCGGCGATTATCTTCACCAAGACTTTCCTCCCCATTTCTATCGGAGGATTGGGGGTGGGGGAATTGGCGGCGGTCCGATTCTTAAGCTTGTTCCGGGTGGAAGCCGCCGCCGCTTTCAACGCTTCTTTGATTCTTTTCACGATGAATGTCTTAGCTCCGGGAATTGTGGGTATCTTCTTCATCCCTCGTCTTCGTTTCAATAGAGGTGAAAAATGATACCGGCGATTATGGCTTTCCTGCTAATCTTAGGCGCGGCGCTTTATGCGTTTTTCACTATGTGGATATACAATGGTCTCGGCGGATTGAAAGGATCTGATCCACAGTCTGAAGAAAACCTGCCTGAGGTTACGGTAATCGTTCCCGCGCGCAACGAAGACCACAACCTTGAGGAGACCCTGGAGTCACTGGCGGCTCAAGATTATCCCCCTGAAAAATTTCAAGTGGTTATGGTCGACGACCGCTCATCGGATCAAACGCCCGGAATCATAGTGCGCTTCACCAAAAAATATGATAATTTTCTCCGGGTTGAAATTGAAAATCTCACGCCTAAAATTTCCCCCAAGAAAAATGCCATCGAATGGGGCATCGCCGCTTCTACCGGGAAAATAATCCTGACCACCGATGCCGATTGCGTTCATTCGCCCAAATGGATTCGTTCTATGGTATCCTGTTTCAAACCGGATACTGGCATGGTAGCGGGTCTTACCCTATTTGAACCGGAAGATGAATCTTTTTTCCATAAACTGCATTCACTCGATTATATTTCACATTCATTTGTCGGAGCGGGCGCAATCGGCAAAAGCAGCGCCTTGAACTGCACCGGGGCGAACTTAGCCTACCGATATGAAGCCTATATGGAACTCGAGGGATTCGGCAATAAAGCCGATATGGTCTCCGGAGATGATGAATTCCTACTCCAGAGGATGGTGAACAGCAGGAAATGGAAGGCGGCGTTTGCGCTTGGTGAGGATTCTATCGTCCGCTCTCTGCCTCCTGAAACCGTCAAAGGCATAATCGACCAGCGGCTTCGCTGGGGTTCAAAAGGATTATTTTATCCTTCAAAAATCATACGGTTAGCTATTGGGATATTCATTTTTCTCCTGATATTGATGCTATCGCCTGTCTTGATTTTCACGGAACTCCTACCCTTCTGGGTGTTTATTCTTGCGATTTTATTGAAGCTTTGCGCTGATTTGATGGTGATGAAGCGAGGGTTCAGGATTTTCGATTTGGAATTCCACTATTTACGATTTCTTTCCCTGTTCGTTATCCATCCCTTGATTATTGTGCTTTCCGCTGTAGGCGGTCATTTCTTTCCTTTTAATTGGAAGGGACAGAGATTCCGCTCGAAGGTATAGGAAGATTTCAGTTCTTCGCTATTTCGTGTGGAGAACCCAGATTAATTAACCACGGATGAACACGAATAAATACGAATAAACACGAATAAAAAAAGATATCATTTGGCAAGAGATTGACTCGGAACCGTTTAAATTTAAAGATAATGCTGAGTGAACTTGAGGAAATCAGCGCAATTAAAAAAATCGTATCATTATAGCTTTGTCATGAACCTCACCCATATTCGTCATTCCGGCTTGTCCGGAATCGGATTGTACTACTA
>JABMRZ010000008.1 GCA_013202315.1 Candidatus Tariuqbacter arcticus
AAAAGTCTGGATTCATTGAATTTGTCATTCTGAACGAAGTGAAGAATCTCCTGTTTATTATGCAATTAATAGGTATCGAGACCCTTCTCTCGAATTGTCGGGATCAGGGTAACACCTTTTCGTAACTTTTGTAAGAGCCTCAAATAAATACAAAGCCCACAGCCCACAGCCTATAGCCCATAGCCCATAGCCTATAGCCTATAGCCAATTAAATGATAAATATACTGAAATGAATGTAATGATGCAAAACAAAAGCGCATCGATTTCGATTATAATACTCACTGAAAAGGGCGCGGTTCCTGAAAGGAATGTGAATACCGCAATGAAATTGGGCAGGGTGTATTCGATGCACCCGCCAAGCATAACCCCTGCGGTTTCTGCGATGGTCGAACACATTCCGGCTGTGCCGTCGATACCAGCGGCGCTCAACCAAATCATCACTTCTTGCCAAACCGAATTCCTGATAATCATCACCGATGATATGGAGCTCAATGGAAACATCCCTGAATTATTGCGGAATGTTCCGAAAGCGGCAGGACTAATATATGGCGATTATTTGGAATTGGCGGAAGGACAACTCGCCGTGAAAAGGACATACAAAGGTCCCGAAGATATCACCGAGCGGGCGGAATTGGGGCGGGCGATGATTTATCGAGTCGAAGCCCTCAAAGAAGCCGGGGGCTGGGATGAATCGCTGAAATACGCTTATGACTATGATTTGCGTTTGAAGCTCGCCGAAAGCGGTCAGATTCACTATATAGACGCCGCCGTTTGCATAATTTACCCCGAATCTTCTGAAGAAAGTAAAGCGGACAAGCTGTTCTTCCCCGGCAAAGGTAAATATGGCGGTTTCTCCTACTTGTTTATGGAACCGGAAGAAGAACGGGAAATCGAAACCGTTTTTATGAACAGCTTGAAGCGGCGAGGGGCATTACTCGAAGGCGATGCACCGCCGATGAAGCCGGAACCGCTGATATCGCCCGCCGTTTCGGTCATCACCCCGGTATTCAACCGGGAAAAGTTCATCGGAAAAGCGATTGAAAGCGTCTTAAGCGGGAAGTTCCGGGATTTCGAATATATCATCATCGACAACGGTTCCACCGACGGGACGCGAGAAGTGGTGGAAAGATACACTTCCGACCCGCGCATCAGATTAATCCGCAATGATGTGAACCGAATCGCTATTTCCTTGAATATCGGGCTGAAAGAGGCCCGGGGTAAATATATTTCCCAACTCGATTCTGATGATCTATACATCCCCGATACTTTAAAAAGTATGATCGCTTTTATGGAAGAGACGAATTGCGCGCTGGGAATTTCATATTATTCCTTGATTGACGAAGAGGGGGACGATCTGCCGGAATTCGGGGTCATCAAGCACGCAGAGTATTCCCGCAACAACATTTTGCGGGTGGATGGCGCGGGGGCGGTGAGGGTCTGGCGGAAGTCGGCTATGCTCGAATTCGGCGGATTCGATGAAGGGGAATTGTGCGATTACGGCGAAGATTACGATTTGGTCTTGAAAGTGGGTGAAAAGTATCGGGTGGGAAGGGTGAGGGAAGTTCTCTATAAATACCGCCGCCACCCCGACAATTCCGACATCAAGCGCGACCCGCTGTTCAAACTGCGGAATAAGAACCTGGCGCGGGAACGGGCGCTGGGGAGGAGGAGTGTAATGAATGTTGAGGCAATCACATAAAATAAAATACAAGGAGTAATAAGACATGAGTCCAACATTTTCGATAGGAGAGAGGGTAATTGTAAGAGCTTACAGAAATAAGATAGGAATAATTGTTGGTCAACCTAAAGAACAGAGAGGCAGACTATTTTATTCTGTGTCTTTTGATCCGGCCCAAGAAGCTTCTTATTACACCGAAAGCTCATTAGAAAAGTATTTACCACCAAGATCTGTAGAACAATTATTAAAAAGAAATGAATTTTCCGATGTTGAAGACTTCTTGCAGACAATAATTTATAAGAAACTTGAGAAGCCTTTGTCTGACAATATCTATACCTTTTACGCTTCAAGAACAGAGTTTCAAGTTCATCAGTTTAAACCAGTCCTTAAATTTCTGAGCTCAAATAAGCAAAGACTTCTACTGGCGGATGAAGTTGGATTAGGAAAGACTATCGAAGCCGGTATAATAATTACTGAGATGTCCGCTCGTTTAGGAGAGTTATCGAGGGTTTTAATTGTATGTCCTTCTATGTTAACTGATAAATGGGAAGAGGAGATGCAAAAAAGGTTTGGCTTAAGATTTACAGTAATGAAAAAATTGGATTTTAGTAAGTTCTTACAAAGATATAAAAACTATGGTGAGGCTGAGAGGATTAAAACTATTGTATCACTTCAAACTTTGCGATCAAAGGAAATGATTGACGAAATTAGGTCTATTGAACCCCACTTTGATATTGTTGTTATGGATGAAGCACATTATTTACGAAATCCTGAAACATATAGTAGTGAACTTGGTGAGGTTTTATCAAGTTTAGCTGATGCGATGCTTTTTTTATCAGCTACACCTCTGCAAATAGGAACGCCTGACCTTTTCAATCTTCTACGATTACTTATTCCTGAAGAATTTTCAGATTTCGCTTTATTTCAGAGGGTTATCGAACCAAATGAATATATTAATATTGCTCAGCGAAAATTATATGATCCAATATCAGCGCTCGAATCACTAAGGCAAGTAGAAAAAACTTCTCAAAGGGATAGGTTTATTAAAAATTCTTTTTATAATGAAGCAGTAGAGTTGCTTAGTAATAATAGAAAATTGACTCATGAACAAGCAATTCACATGCAAAAATTACTTATTGAACTAAATTGCTTATCATATGTGTTTACAAGAACAAAAAAACGGGATGTTGAAGTTCAATTTCCAGTTAGAGAAGCAAGAGTAATTCGAGTTGAGTTCACACCACCCGAGATGAAATTCTATAATGCTGTCACTAAATTTGTGTCTGAGAATTTTACAGCAAACTATGGATCCAGACAAGGAATTTCATTTGCAGTTATAATGCCTCAAAGGCAAATAGCAAGTTGTATTCAAGCTATGAGAGTTAAATATAAAAAAGAAGTTGAAGATGGAGTAATAAAAGCGCCATCTAAAGATAATGGGGATATGCCTGATTCTTCATTGGACAGTGGTTCAAATTGGAAGCTTAAAAACAGAGAAATATCTTCAATAAAAAGACTATTAGAAATTGCAAATAAAATTGGTAATATTGACACAAAATTTGATATGTTTTTAGAAACATTGCGTGAACTCGAAAGAGAAGACTCAAAAGCAAAGATAATGGTATTTGCATACTTTAAATCAACTTTAGATTATTTAAAGAAAAAACTTGAAGCAACCGAATATAATGGAAAAGTTGCTTTAATTCATGGTGATATAATTAAAAAAACAAGACTTAAAATAATTGATAAATTCCGACAATCAAATAAGATAAAAATCCTACTATCTTCCGAAGTTGGCGGTGAAGGCTTAGATTTTGAATTTTGTAATGTAATATTTAATTATGATTTACCCTGGAACCCAATGAGGGTAGAACAACGTATTGGGAGACTTGACCGTTATGGTCAACAGCATGAAAAAATCCTTATTTATAACTTCTCAATGATAGGTACAATTGATGATGAAATATTAAACAGATTATATCGCAGAATAAATATCTTTGAGAAATATATTGGAGATTTAGAGGCTATTTTAGGTGATGAGATTACAAGGTTAAATAGAGAGATGTTTAATACGAATCTCACTGAACAACAGAGAATTGAAAAGATTAATAGGGCAGCTGAAAATATTTTAAGAAGAAAGGAAGAATTAGAGCGTTTTGAACAAGAATGCCAAAAATTTATAGGTCAAGATGAATACTTCAATCAAGAAATTACAAGGATTAAAGAGAATAAACGGTTCATTACTCCTGAAGAAGTTAAATTTTTTATAGAGTTCTTTCTTAAAAAAAATTATCGAAATACAACCTTACGACCCCCTAAAAGTGGCAGAGAAAATGTATTCGTTCTCAATAGTGATGATAGTTTTAAAATATTTGTCAGACAATATTCGACTCAGAGCGAGAATACAATAGAATTAGAGGAAAAATTATCTTATGATGGCGGATTTCAGTTAACTTTTAATGCACAAGAAGCATGTAAAGATAGATCTTTAGAATTTGTAACAATCCATCATCCAATAATAAAAGCAATAAAAAGATATTATGATAAAAATATACAAAACTTGCATACAACTGCACAATTTCGCCTAACGGGAGATAGTAAATATCAAGGAAAGTATATATTTTTCTTGTATTTATTAGAAAAAAATGCTTTAAAGAAAGATTTCGTCCTAATACCAATACTTGTCAATTTGGAAAATGATAAAGAACACATATATGACAAAATTTGTGATTGGTTCTTATCTGAGGTCGTTAAGGCGAAACCTATTGATGATTTAAATATCATTATTTATAACGAGGAAAGAGTTGAATCTGCATCCAAAAAGGCAGGAGAATATTTAGGAATAATTAGAGAAGATGAGGAAAAAAAGCTTAAAAGAAATAACGATACATTAGTTAACAACCAAATTGAGAGTGTGAAACAAGCAGCTATTATAAAAATAAATAAAGCAAAAGAAATTATTAGAAAACTTATTGAGGAAAATGGCAAAACTGAGGAAGATCCAATAGTAAAGCTACATCGTGGAAGAATAAGAAATATTACAAGTGACACTGAACAAAAAGTAAGAGAATTTGAGCAAAGAAGGTCCGTTTCTGTAAGTTTTATTCTCGTTGCAGGTGGAGTTGTAGAAATCAAGTAACGATATCAATTGGAATATTGTAAATGTTAGACTACTACATCGGCATCGATTGCGGCGGCACTAAAACTGAAGCGGTACTGTGCGACCCGGGTTATAATATCATCACCCGCAGCCGCTTCGAGGGGTTGAACCTGAGAGGATTGAACCCCAATATCGCCGCCGCGCTTGTGAAAAAGATAATCGAAGATTTGACCTATCAAGCGGGGATGCTGCCCTATCATATAACCCTGACCGTGCTCGCCGCCGCCGGTGGAGGAGACCCCGAAATTCGCAGTCAAGTCGAATACTCCTTGAAAGGCTATATGCCCACTCAGCCGGTGAAGGTCATCACCGACGCCGAAGCCGCGCTGGCAGGGGCTTTCAAGGGAGAACCGGGTATTGTCATCATCGCCGGAACCGGGTCTATCGCATGGGGGAAGGATTCGGCGGGTGAAATCGCCCGCGCCGGAGGGTATGGATATATCCTGGGCGATGAAGGCTCCGGCTTCTGGATGGGGCGCGAAGCTCTGAAGCGATGTCTGGACGCTCATCACCGTAGCGAGCGAATTCCCCTGACAGCGAAAATCTGCGAACTATGGGGGCTGGAATACATTTCCGATACGGTCAATATGGTATATGAATCTGAGAAACCCGCCGCCAAAACCGCTGAAATTGCGCCCTTGATTTTTCAAGCGGCTGAATCCGGGGATGATTCAGCCTCGGAAATAATCGCTTCTGCGGGCGAAGCGCTGGGGAAAATTGCGAAAACCCTGGCGGACAAATTAGCCTTTGAAGGCTTAATTAAAGTCTGTTTATCAGGCGGGCTGTCAAAGCAAAGGCGTGCGCTTGAACCTCACATACTGAAACACCTCATCAGCGGAAAATTTGAGATAGTTTCCCCCGCTTATGAACCGGCGATAGGAGCGGTTATACACAGCAGGGGAATGGATTGAAATTTCGGCGTGGTGTCATAGACCTACCCTTACTCCTCCTTTAATCAGCCTTTCCAGCGGTAATACACAATCACTTGCACTTCAACTATCATCCCTCCTTTATTTCTTTGCTTTATTTCCTGAAAAAGATTATATTTAAGAATGCAAGCAATTTCACCATAGAGATACGGAGACACTGAGATATGAGACGCCTAACTTTTACAACCGTAATGCTTTTAATTCAAGCCTCAATCCTGTTATCCACCCCATCCGTTCACACCCCCGACAAAGATTATCGACTTACCATCCTTGAAAGCGACCGTTCTCACCTGAAAATTCGCTTCCAAATCACCGACTATCGTTTGACGGATATTATCATAGGCGGAGAATTATGCAGACATATAGAGGTCAACGGCTTGGGGGAAAATATAACTCCCGGGCATCCGCGAATCCCCCTGCTGTCCACCCCCTTCATACTGCCGGATGATTACGGCGCTGATGTTAAGATATTGAGAGTGGAACGAACCTTCATCGAAGATGTTCTGCTGGAACCCAATATCGGGGAGGAAGGTTCTGCGTTTTCCGGCTTCGTCGAGATTATAGAACGGTCTGTCTATGATGGGGAATTAGTCTACCCGGAGGATATAGCATCCGTCTCCCGGCCGGTAATAGCTCGGAACCTGCGCATTGCGGCTTTGAACCTGGCGCCATTTATGTATCATCCCCGGTCGAGGCGGCTGGAAATCATCACCGAATTGGAGCTCGAAATCGTTTTCCGCCCCGGCGAAGGTGAAAATCCCATTACAAGTAGTAGGACGATACCTTCTTCATCGTTCAAGGAAGTATTTGCAAGTGAACTGATTAATCCCCTACTTATGGACGACCACGGCGAAGAATTCGGAAATGGGGAGTATTTATTCATCCTTCCCGACAGTTCGCTTCAGGGCATCGTTCAGCCGCTGGTGGACTGGAAACTTCAACGAGGTTTCCCGGTCACCGTATCCTATTTGGATGAAATCGGTTCCAGCATCAGGGATTTGTGGGATTACTTGTATGACTGCTACTATAATTGGGAGAGCCCTCCGGAATATGTCCTGCTGGTGGGGGATATAGACGGGTCGATTGCGATACCGGCTTTCTATTATCAGACTTCGCCGGAAGACAGCTTCCCCAGTGATTATGAATACACCTTGTTGGAAGGTGATGACTATTTCCCCGATTTGCAAATCGGGCGCATCTCGGTGCGGAATGAGGATGAACTCGGCGCCGTCGTCAACAAGATATTAAGTTACGAAATCAATCCCGATATGTCGGGCGTCAATTGGTTTGAACATGCCCTCTTAGCCGCCGATACCAGCGCTCAACAGTCGCTGTCGGTGATGCAATGGGCGAAATGGTTGATGTTTGAGAACGGATATGAATACATCGACTCGGTCTACTATTATTCCTATATGCCGACCTATCAGACCGCCGCCGCTTTGAATCAAGGCGTAGGCATCCTGAATTTCCGCGGATGGGGAGATTGGGGCGGTTGGAACGCCGATGATATTCAATCGTTGACCAATGGCGGTAAAATGCCGCTGGTATTCGGCTGCGCAGGGGGGACGAACGCATTGAATCAGACCGAATCAATTGGCGAAGCGTGGCTGAGAAGCGGCACACCCACTCAGCCGCAAGCGGGGATCGCCTGCATTGGTCCGGCGGCGGTTGATACTTGGAGCAAATGGGACGGGACATTGGATCAAGGGCTGGTGTGGGGTCTGCATATTGATAACATATACCGGCTTTCGCCCCTGCTTAACCGGGCGAAGTTTGAATTATGGCTGAATTTCCCCTGGAACCGGGGCCCGGGGGGAACTACCAATTCGGTGGAATGCTACTACTACGCCTACAATATACTGGGCGATCCGGGCTTGTCAATTTGGACGGCGCGCCCGGAAATCATAACCATAATCCACCCGGACAGCATTCCCTTGGGCCAGAATTACATTGAAATCACCGTTTCGACTCCACCATTGTCCTTGAGCGGAGCCTACGCGGCGTTAGTCAAAGATGACGAAATCATCAGTTACGGCTACACCGACGGAAACGGGAATTTGACCCTTCCCTTCACCGTTTCCGACGAAGGGGAAATGACTTTAACAGTCAGCGCCCAGAACATTGTTCCATACAGCGCAATAATTCCGGTGATAGAATCACCCGCCTTTCTCAGTTGCGTAGGAATCGAAGTCGATGATGACAATTTGGGTTCCAGTTCAGGGAACGGAGACGGCGTCCTAAATCCCGGCGAAACAGTGGAATTGACCGTCAGCCTGCAGAATTTCGGCGCCTCACCCCTGCAAAGCGTTTGGGCGACTTTGGGATGCGATGATTCTTTAGTGACATTCCCGGTTCAGACCCAGCCCTTCGGTGATATTGAACCTTGGGGAATCGGGGAGAATCCCGCTCCCTTCGTGATGAACCTCAACAGCGCCGCTCAATATACCGGAATCACGGTTACCGTAGAAGCGGCGGACACTCAAGGTGGAATATATAATTCGGAATATCAAATAGCGGTTGAAGCGCCCGCAGTTGAGCTGACCCAAATGTCTCTGCCCAACGCGTCATCGGACACACTGCTTATGCCGGGGGAAAATTCCGATATCATCCTCGAACTGCTAAATTCCGGCGGGTATGGCTGGAATGAATTGACCTGCACCGCTCAATCCGGGCTGGAAGGAGCGGTATTGGACGATTCGATATCGGTCTTTCCAGCCTGCGCGCCGGGGAGCATAGTTACAAATGAACTTGACCCGCTTCATATTAGCGTTGATCCTATGCTGTTCCCGGGGTTTCAAGCTCCATTGACCTTCATTTTCCAGGGGGATGGAGGGTGGACCGATACAGCGACTGTGACGGTCGCTATCGGCGTTCCCTCAGTGTTCGACCCGGTGGTGCCTATGGACAACTACGGATATTACTGCTTCGGCAGCACCGATGTGGCTTACGACAACGCTCCTGATTATCAATGGCGCGAAATCGACCCGGATTATGGCGGTCCCGGCGAGGTTATACCCCTCGTCGATGAACTGCCCTTCCGGGGCGGCAGCGAGATACTCCAACTGCCCGCCGATTTCCATTTTCAGCATTACGGGGAAGTATTCGATCAGATAACCGTATGTTCCAACGGCTGGCTTTCCTGCGGAGCGTCACCATTATGGGAATACCGCAACAAGCCGATTCCCGCCGCCGGGGAGCCTTCAGGGATGATCGCCCCGTTCTGGGACGATTTAATGCTGGTGGATGACGGCGAAGTCTATTACCATTATGATGCGGCTGAGGATATTTTCATCGTAGAATGGTCGAGGGTGCGGAATGCGGCGGGAAATGCGGTCGAAACATTCGAGGTCGTTTTATGGGATGCGGATACTTACGCGACTTCCACCGGCGACAGCCCCATCAGCTTTTACTATCATACCATCCAGGATGTGGATTACCTGAATGACTGGTCGACAATCGGGATACTCAACAATGACGGCGACGCCGGACTGCAGTATCTGTATTCCACCATTTATTCGCCGGGGGCGGACACGGTGGAGACCAGCACCGCTCTATATTTCACCACCGACGCCGGTGGCAGGGTCGATCCGCCCTTATTGAATTACAGTCCCGCCAGCTTCAGTTTCGTCATTCCAGCCGGTCAATCCGACTCCAGCGCCTTGATAATCGCCAATGATGGTGAAGCCAACCTGCTGTATGATATATTAATGAATGTTTGGGGGACGGAAGGCAGCGGCGGTCCCGACCAATTCGGCTACATCTGGATAGACTCCGATGAACCGAACGGCATACCATTCGATTGGGTCGATATCACCGAGGTCGGCACACAGATCAATTTACCGCACAATGATTCCACTTCCGTCGATATTCCCTTCGGATTCCAATTCCCGTTCTATGGAAATATTTTCGAAAGTATCATCGTATCCGCCAACGGATGGCTAAGTTTCACTTCGCATTCCAGCGCCTGGAACAACACTTCGCTCCCCAATTGGAACGCTCCTGAGAACTTGCTGGCGGGATTCTGGGACGACCTCGACCCCCTGCAAGGCGACGGCACAATCTATATATGGAGCAATCAAAATGACAGCCTGGTGGTAAGCTTCATCGATGTGGAGCATTATGGCACTACTTATGGAGTATATACATATCAGATTATACTGCTGGAAACGGGTGATATAATCTATCAGTATCAAACAATGAACGGTCAGACTTCTTCCGCCACCATCGGCATCCAGAACGACGATAAGACCATCGGCTTGCAGGTGGCGCATAATCAAGGGTATGTGCACGACAATCTGCGGGTGGACTTCCAGAAGCCTTGGCTGACCCTCCGGCAAGTATCGGGCGTGGTGCCGGGCGGCGACGCTGACACCATCGACGTTACCGCCGACGCGAGATATTTGACGCCGGGGAATTATTCCTGCGATTTAATGTTGATCACCAACGACCCGACTCAAATCACGGTGGAAATTCCCGTTTCGCTTTCGGTGGTTGAAGGCGATAGTTTTGTTTCTAATCTAACCATTTCAATAGAGGAAGAGGGTATCCGGCTGGAATGGGACGATGCGGGTGAAAATGTTGTTTATGAGATATATCGTTCCCCCGCGCCCTATTTTTCGCTGGAAGAAGCCGAATTGATTGGGCAGTGCACTAATAATAATTACATCGACTATGTATCTATTGGTGGAACGATTTATTTTTATAAGGTGTTGATAGTGGAATAACTATGGAATTGGGATTTAGGGATTGGGATTTAGGGATTGGGATTTAGGAATTGGGATTTAGGGGTTAGTATTGCAGGGCGGGTTCTTAACCCGTCATCATTTTTATTTGAATAGCTGCATATGTATTATGAAACATATTAAATTCAAATTATCGCATCGCCCTTTGGGAATTTTGTTCTTATTCCTTGCAACAATCCTTCTGATTATAATAGCGCCTTTGCAGCTTCATGCCCAGGGGATATGGGAATTGGTCTATGAGCAGAGCCCGGGAATGATAGGCGGTTTGTTTTTTGTAGACGATTTCGAAGGCTGGCATGTTAGATGGTCAACTACATTGGCGGGGATTTATCATACCATTGACGGCGGTTATTTTTGGGTGCAGCAGCCCGACCCCACTACCGAGGGCAATACTGCAGTTTATTTTTTGGACAATCTTCGGGGATTTGTTGGAACAGCTGAAGCCAACATACTTAGAACCATGAACGGTGGTGAGACATGGGTATATTTTAATAATCCTTATCCTGATTATACTCCATTACGGGCGTTCGATTTTCTGGATGACACCTTGGGTTATGCTGTTGGGGGGTCCATAGTAATGGGCTATCCCAACTATAATTACTATATATTGAAGACTGTAAACGGCGGTGAATCCTGGGACAGGATAGAACATGGTTTTGAAGGCGTACCGTATGACTTTGCATTCGCAAACCATGATACAGGAATTGTTCCTTTATGGGAATTTGACTATCCAATACTAAGGACTTTCGATGGCGGTGAAACCTGGGAGTTCATCAATATTAACGATTCCACAATCTTTTATTCAATTGAGCATCTTTATGAAGGTGTGTTTGTCGCCTGCGGGAAAAAATGGTCGGCACAGATTACACTTTGGCTTTAATGAAAACTACTGATTATGGAAGTACCTGGTATGATGTAATGGTAGATACAATTGGAAGTGATGTAGCGTGCGATATAGATTTTGTAGATTCATTCTATGGAATGACTGTTGGGGGAGGAGAGGGTGATTACTATTTAACTGATGATGGAGGAGAATCATGGTCATACAATTTTCTTGAAGAAGGTTTTTCCTGCTTGACACTGTCATATCCTATAGTTTATTCTGCTTATGGGTATTGGAATTTTGACGATATGTACCGATTTACAATACCGGATTTGGTTCCTCCGGCAGAGATAAGCGACTTGCAAATATCATTGGATGATGAAGATGTTATGTTAAGCTGGCCGGAAGTTTCGAGCGATATATTCGGCAACCCCATTACAATCGACCATTATGAGATTTACCGGGATGAGAACACTTATTTTCAAATTCAACCTGAGTTGCTTGTCGGAATGACAGCCGACACGATATTCATGGATTCAACCGTTTCAATCGGCTTGGATGAGAAATGTTTTTATGAAGTTATTTCCCAGAGGTGAGTATTATATATTATCAATCCGACCGCTTTATTGTAAACGCCGGATTCCGTATAAGCCGTGATGACTTATCACTAATCCCTAGCCAAAAATATTTGAAATTTGCCATGAATATTTGCCACAGAGAACACAGAGATACACAAGCCTAAAGCCCAATTTAACAGGGATTAAGGGGATGAAAGAGATAAAAAAGCAATATGAGGATATTACAAAAAAGTAATTATTAAGTTTTTTGAGCAATCCCATAGAATAAAGAAAGAATTCACTGGATATTATGGATATAATTGATATGCTTTTAAGTGATATATCCATAATTTCAATCATAGCCAGTGAATAACAGCCTCT
>JABMRZ010000096.1 GCA_013202315.1 Candidatus Tariuqbacter arcticus
CGCACGCTTTTAGCGGGAATCCAGTGTCTACTATTAAACGGTCAGATTAATTACTTAAGCAAAACAACCTTCATAATCAGCGAACCTTCAATAGTTGAACACTGTAGAAAGTATATGCCGGATGCCATCGGTTCCGCCCGCCATTCAACCCGATGCCTCCCCGCCGACATCTCCCCATCCACCAGCACCGCCGCTTCCCGCCCCAAAATATCATAAATAACCAACTTCACCGCCATCGCCCGCTCAAGGCTGAAAGTAATGGTGGTAGTATTATTGAACGGATTGGGATAAACACTGAGAAGCCGATACCCCCCGGGCAAACCCTCTTCAGCGGCGGGCTGTTCCACTTCCACCGCAACTTCCAGCCAATTCAACACCGCCCATAGAACTTCGTCCGGCTTGCTGAAATTGGGATTATCCCAGCGAATATCATCGAAGCTGAAGCTGAAAGTAACCGCCTTATACCCATCTTCTTTATGCACCCCGCAAGGCTTGTTGCCGGTATAATTGAAGCATACAACCCCGCCGTTCACCGCCGCGATTGAATCCTGGTCCGAAGGCTGGCTGTCCAAATATATCGACAACCCGCCCCCAATCGGGTCGCCGGGGACGCCCATTATTATCGGAATCACTACTTCCGAGCCGAATTCTATCCCCAGGTAATCCGGCAGGAAGTCAACCCCCGCCAAATCGGAAGCGATATTGGTGCCGGATATGAAAAGCCTCCCGCTTCCATCCAAATAATCTGAAAGCAAATCGATTTCAGCCCCCGAAAGCGTGTTGCCGGCGTGCCCGCAATACCAGATGACCCCTTCGTAATCGCCTAAATCCGCCGGCTGACCGCTGTAAAATACATCCCAATGCCGGTAGACCATTCCCAGCGAATCGAGCATATCGGTCGCGCAGGTGTCATTCACCGCCCCTTCGTCATCATCAACGAATAGAATGGTGGGGTCGCCAACCGGCGCGCTGAAATCCAAAATAGTGTCCCCGCCCAGCCATTCCAGCGTGAGCTGCATCTGCGCCCAATGAGGCTCCGCTGATGCATCCAATTCCACTGTGAAGGGATCGTCCACATTGGAAAAGGTGGTCATAAATCCGGCATAGCCGAAACTGGACTGCCCCCCGGTTACGGTCAAATCCGGGTCGTCAGATGTGAGTATTCCGCTCACTTCTTCGACCGAAATACCCGAATTTAAAAGCGTCACCGCCAGCCCCGAACCGCTTCCCGGCGAAAGAAATTCCGTCTCCCATTCGTAATCGATATAGCTGAAAGCCGGCCCCGTCACACTGCTTTGGTATATCTTCCGCCCTAAAATCCAGCTTTCCGGGTCCAGCACGATTGAATCCGGCTCAGGCCCCACAAATTCATAGACGAATTCCTCGATTCTTTCTTCCACCCAGACGGTATTGGTGTCCACCCACTGCCCCTCGGCGAAAATGGCGATGTCGATATCGGTCATAAAAGCCGGCAGCGATTGCTCCTGCGTCTGAGAAATCCCCACGCTTATCCGGTAAGTCGAAGGCGCTACCGAATCTGCGGCGGCGAAATACTCGAACACCGGATAACCCTCATCGTAAATCCACTGCTGAAAGAACCATTCCAAATCCAAACCGCTCACCGTTTCGCACACCTCCTGAAAATCGTCGGTCGATGCGCACCCATAACGGTAAGTCAAATAATATTCCCGCAGGACATTAAAGAAAGTCAAATCACCCATATAGTATCTCAACATATGCAATACTGAAGCCGCCTTTTCGTATTCCACCGGCGAAAACAGATACCCCGAGGGCGGGTCGTATATCGGATGACGATTAAAAGAATTCTCCCAGTTCATATAGACATTTTGGATATAATTCTGAACATAGTAGAGGAAATAATACCACCCATAATTGGAATACGCCCAAACCGCTTCGCTGTAAGTGGCGAAACCCTCGTTCAGCCACATATGCGGCCAGTCTATCAGGCTGACGGCGTCCCCGAACCACATATGCGACAGTTCGTGGCAGAAGATGAATTCGTAAGCCCCGGTGCCGGTTATCAAACCGCTGCCGATGGTGGTCATAGTCTGATGTTCCATCCCCCCGTATCCGCCGAAGATGGGCGCTTCCGCCATACCGTATTTCTCGAAGGGATATTCGCCGAAGTTCAACTCGTAGCATTCCATCATATCCGGCATCTGCTGGAAATCCGCTTGCGCAGCGCCCAAATGACCGGGATACACATAGTATTCGATGGGAATGCCCGAATATGTGGTGTCGAACTGAGCGTAATTCGATGCCGCTATGGATATCAGATGTGTTTCGATGGGATAATCGTGCGTCCAACAATAAGTAACCGTGTTATTGGGATTGACCACCGTCGAATCGAGATTGCCGTTGGAAGCCATCACCCACCCCTCCGGCAGCGTATAACGGGCGCTGTAAGTGGCTTTGTCGTAAGGCTTGTCGAAGCAGGGGAACCATGCCCGCGCCCCTTCCGGGTCGGTGTAGCTGTAAATCACATTCCCCCAGAATACCCCCATACCCCCGATGGCGTTGGGGTCGTAAATCATCGAAGGTGTGCCATTGTAGGAAATCGTTATCTCAAAAGTATCCCCCTGCGCATAGACTCCGTCCAATTCCACGGTTAAATCATCGTCTTCCCACAAATATCCGGTCGGCGCCCCTCCGCACAAGACGCTTTCGATGCTCATACCGGGATAGAAGTGCATTGGAACGGAATCGAGCCCCGCTTCATTGGAAAATCCGGTGATGGTGACGGCGGCGGATACTTCCGTATTACTGGGGAAGAATTCCATCTCGATGTCGTAATGAACCGCATCCCAGGAATGGGATGAATCCGCATCGATTTCCGGGGAAATTAACCGTGTTCTCATTTCCCCTTCGACCCGGCGGTGTTCTGAAGCGAATTGACCTTTCCGCTGAAAGGAAATATCTTCAGCGGGATTGCTTTCAGCCAATACCGGCGCAATCCCCCACAAGATTGAAGCCAATACCGCCGCCCCTATGCAAATGATAGCCTTAATTTTCATGACCGACTCTATTTGATTAATTTATGATGGTAGGGGCGTTCAATTGAACGCCCTTATATGAATCTCAAGGTGGGATGGGTTTTCAACCCGCCGCATCCCTTCGACATTCCTTATTCGATACTCAATACTACATTATTCAGCATTCAGTATTCAGTATTCAGTATTCAGTATTCTAAGCGTCCTCGCGGTGAATAATCTCCCAATTGACAAATTAACACATTTATTAGAATTGTTCAAGGATTCCCTCCAAATGCAAGTATTATACTAAAATCGCCGTTGAAAACTTGAAAAATCCACTTGAGAAGGTTAATTTATATATAGACGCAGTTTGCGAATTTTATGCTGCGGGATCAATAACACATTAACCAGGAACGAACTATTCCCGAATTGAAACACTGCTATAATTGCGGCGCCCCCTTGATGGAACAATTCACCGAAGGTTGCATCCGAAAAGTCTGCACCGAATGCGGAACCGTGAACTACCAGAATCCCATCCCTTCAGTGGCGGCGGTCATCACCGACGATGAAGGGAAGCTGCTGCTGACCAAACGGTCGGTCGAACCGCAAAAAGGGATGTGGTGCCTGCCCGGCGGATTCATCGAAATGAACGAAAGCCCGGTTGAAACCTTGGTCAGGGAAGTCTTCGAAGAAACCGGTCTGAAAGTCATCCCCGGCGAACTGATAGACGCCTGCTCCAAAATCGGCGGTTATCACGGCGATGTGATTATCCTGGGCTATACCGCTGAAATCATCGGCGGCGAATTATCCCCCGGCGATGATGCGGAAGAAGCCGAATTCATTTCACTGGATAAACTCCCGCAAATCGCCTTCCGCAGTCATACATACTTCATCGAAAAAATCTTTTCCAAATGAAACAACAATATGTGCTGTCGACTCTCCGCAGTCGACAGCATCCGCCCATGAAATAACAACAATAAAATAACTTAACCTAAAATAATTCACCACAAAGCCACAAAGGACACAAAGAATCAAAAAGGCGATTATTTAATTGAAAAATATAGCCATTATTAATAGAATTTCCGATATTATGATATGTAAGAAGAATAATAACAATGGATTCCTCCCGGTTTACCGGGACGGGAATGACAGTATTGGAAACGATTTTTAATCGCTATAAGTAAACACAACACAGTTAGAGGAAAATATGAGTGATTTATTAAACCATACAATAAGTGTATTTCTGGGTTTTTTTGCTATAATGAACCCCATTGCCAGTACAGCTGTCTTTCTTGGGTTAACAGGCGCCGAAGAACAGGTAACCAGAAAACAAATCGCTTTCAGGTCTGTGATAACAGCGTTTTTTATCATCTCCTTCTTTTGTCTGTTAGGAAAAGGGATTTTTGAATTGCTTGGCATAACGCTGCCCGCAATCCGTATTTCCGGTGGTGTTCTTGTTTTTGTCATTGGGTTTAAAATGCTGAATGGAGAACAATCGAAAGTCCATCATCCTGAAATATCAGAAAATGACGGTGTTAAAGATGAGAAATTAGATATTGCTATATCGCCGCTTGCCATACCGATACTGGCTGGTCCAGGCACAATTGCAACCGCAATGAATTACTCGGCCACCGGAAGCTACCTGGAAATTGCTATTACTATGGTTTCGTTTACCGTGCTTTGTGGAATTACATATTTTTCATTCGTTTTTGGACAAAGAATTATTAAGATTATTGGCAAGAATGGAATGAATGTTATAACCCGCTTAATGGGGTTTATATTAATTGTTATTGGAACTCAATTGGTAATTCAAGGCATACATGATGTAAAAGGAATTTTTTAAATTGAACTACTGAGTAGAGTGCGTAAGCGATTTAATATGAGCAATATCTTTCCCACTTTAAATATTGTCATTCCTGAAAAGCTGGTATTGGGATTACTGGGATACCGCAAGCAGAGCGCTAATGTCTCGGAAAGCGTGAAATCAGCGGTTGCCGGCGAATTGAACATCGGGAAAGAAATGCTCAGGTTTAAGGGTGTGTATGTAAAAGCGCCGGTTGAAGTTGCCGATGGGAAGGTCAGACTTGAAAACGGCTACAATATCATAAGCGCCAAATTCGCCAAATGGATTAATGGATGTGAATATGTGTACCTCTTCGTTGTAACCGCCGGACCCCTTTTCAGCGAACGAGTGGCTCAATTGTTGGCGATGAAAGAAGTCAGCCGGGCGATGACCGCCGATGCGGTCGGTTCCGCCGCCGCCGAAGCCTGCGCCGAAGCGGCTGACCGATACATCAATGAGCTGGAAAACGGCAATCGATTAACTAAGCGGTACAGCCCCGGATATGGCGATTGGAATGTGGCGGACAACCGCCATTTGTTGGAAGTCCTCGGCGCAAACAAGATTGGAATTTCCGTCAACGAAGGGGGGATTATGCTGCCCGAAAAATCCGTCTCCGCCGCGGTTGGAGTTAAAATAGGAATTGGGAATTAGGAATTAGGAATTAGGAATTGGGTTATTAGGATATTAGGTTATTAGGATATTGGATATACAGTCTATTCAGCAAGAACACCGCCTGTTCGTCATTCCGGCTTGTCCGGAATCGGTTCCAATATACAAAACGATTCCCGACGCTCCCGACTTATTCGGGATTGCGGGAAGGACAACAATTGTGGGTCTGTTATTAGAGGGTCTGTTGCCGAAACAGAAAAATTC